>DAHXOV010000326.1 GCA_027364695.1 bacterium | reverse complement strand
AACTATCAGACCTCTGTGTTTGTAAAAAACTATTCACCTGGATCTATTAGTTCTACTTCCATTCGTGGTGGTAATGCTCAACAAACTATGGTGCTGTGGAATGGTGTAAATATCAATCATCCTATGTTAGGACAATCAGATTTTTCTCAATTCCCAGCAGGATTATTTGATCGTGTATCTATAGAATATGGCGCTTCTTCTGCATTGTGGGGAAGTGGGGCTATCAACGGTACCATTCGTATGGAAAATTTGCTTCCAAATAAGAAAGAAGTACAGGTAAAATACAGATTAGCTAGTTTTAATACATACCATCTTTTCAGTCAAGTCAATTTAAGTTATCAGAAATGGCGGTACCAAATAAAGCCCTATTTTTTATATTCAAAAAACAATTATGCCATAGAAGATAGTTTGACCCTAAAAAACGCTCATTTCAATAACAAAGGTATAATGGCAAGTGTGGGTTATCAATGGAATAAAAATCATTATCTACAATTTCATTCGTGGTACAATGAAAACAACAGAAATGTACCTAATAATTATTTTTTTAATCGCTATGCTACACAACAGTCAGATCAGAATTTCAGGAATGTGCTGGATTATGTTTATGCAAATAAAAACTGGAAATTGACTACTAAACTATCCTACATAAATGATGTTTTGAATTACAAAGATACGCTTGCAAAGTTATATTCATACAGCAATGTGCGTACTTTTCAAAGTGAGGAAAACATCTATAAAAATATTTTTTACAATGCACAGATATTGTTAGGGCATCAATGGGTATATAATTTCGCCATGACAAATAATTATCTCAATAATGAGTACATCAACAGACATGCTGTTTTTATAGGATTTCGGCAAAATTTAAAAAAAATAAAATACGATTGGGTGATGCGAAAAGAATGGGCAAATGTAAAATCATCTATACCGCTCACAGGTAATATGGGCTTAGAACTGGATTTATGTGATTATTTTTCTCTAAAAGCCAGGGGTACTACATTTTATCGTTTGCCTACACTCAACGATCTATATTGGAAAAATAGCGGAGATATAACATTAAAGCCTGAAAGCGGGTATCAATACGAACTGGGGGGGGTATTTCATTTCAAAATAAAAAAGCGGACTGAATTTTTTTCGGAACTCACCGCCTTTAATAAATATACAAACAATTGGATTATTTGGTTACCAGGAGGCAGTGGACAACCAGTACCAAAGAATCTCTCTAATGTATGGAGCAGAGGCGCTGAAACAAATAATTATCTACTCATACACTACAAAAATGGAAAAACAAAATTGTCTTTAAGTTCTACTTACATTTTATCTACCATTGAAAAATCAAAAATAAACAATGACGCTTCTATAGGGAGACAACTCATTTACACACCAAGATATAACATCAATGGATACATACAGTCATTCTACAAACAAAATTTTTTACTGCTATCTTATCAATATGTAGGGTACAGATTCACAAGTTCTGACAATTTGCAATGGTTAGAGCCATATTATATAGTGAATGCTGCTATTGGAAGATCATTTAAAATAAAGGGAATATTTTTAGATATTATACTTGGAACAAATAATATATTTGATGCATCTTATATGATTATATTACAAAGACCCATGCCAGGAAGAAATTATTTCATTCAATGCAATATAAAAATCCAATCACTATAAAATCAAACAAAAACATCATTCACTTTAAAAATCTACGATTATGAAAAAAACAAAACAAACACTCACAGCGCTCATCGCTGCATTTGCCCTGAGCAACCACGCAAATGCTCAAACAATCACAGAAACATTTGAGGGTTTTTCCCTTCCCTCTAATAGTTATTACAAAGACACAACAGGGGCAGACTGGCAAACCGCCAATGCCATCTTTCGATACGATTGGAATAATACTTGGAACTACTGGAGCGGGGGTTCTGCCTATACCAACACAAACGACTCTACCACAGGTGATTATTCTAACCTGTATGGATGTATTGCCTACAAAGGTTACAGTAATTCAAACTATTATGTAACATCACAGAATTTTGCTACCATCGTATTAAAATCACCCTATCAAATAGTAGATGGTTTCTATATCACCAACACAACATACGCCGCTAAAGTGATGAAATATGGGAATATGTTTTCTCGCGCTTTTGGTGATACCACAGGTACAGGATGTAATTGTCCACAAGGATCTTTTCCCGATTGGTTCAAGCTAACAGTAAAGGGATATAATAACGGTCTCATGCTCAACGATAGTGTAGAATTTTATCTAGCTGATTACAGATTTTCTAATAATGCTATGGATTACATTATATGGAATTGGCAATGGGTGGAT
>DAHXOV010000310.1 GCA_027364695.1 bacterium | reverse complement strand
GTGTAAAATACTTTACAGGCATTTTCTTCTCTCTGTTACTTCCAAAGAGTTTTTTTATTAGGTTTGCCCAAAAATAAAAAAAATGTCGCACTTTTATCCTTTAAAAGTGAAGCATATTCAAAAGGTCTCTCAAGATGCTGTATCCATAACATTAGATGTACCTTTGCAGTATATTTCACAATTTAGATTTAAACAAGGACAATTTATTACATTAAAGATAAATATCAATGGTGAAAATATTATGAGATCTTATAGTATATGCACTAGTCCTTATTCAGAAAAAGAATTAAAAGTAGCAGTAAAAGAAGTTCCTGGCGGGAAAATGTCCATCTACCTAAATCGTCATTTAAAAGTAGGTGATACGGTGGAAGTAATGCCGCCATCAGGAAAGTTTTATACAGAACTGAATGTTACTCATCAAAAAAAATATGTACTGTTTGCAGGGGGCAGTGGTATTACGCCAATGATGAGTATTATGAAAAGCATTTTGTTTATGGAAAAGCAAAGTACAATCATTTTATTTTATGCTAATAGAACCCCTGACAATGTGATATTTGAAGATGAAATAACCAGCATAACGCCATCTAATTTTCAACTCAAAGTAATATACATCTACGACCATCCCCCTGCAGATTATCCGCCTGAACAATCAGGGTGGTTAGATGAAAAAAAGATAAAAACATTGCTGAGCAAACACAATGCACAAGATGCAGATGAATATTTTATTTGTGGACCAACACCAATGATGCAGACCACTGAGCACACATTAAAAACTTTAAATATTTCTTCTGAAAAAATACATATAGAACATTTTACAGCGATTGAAACATCAGAACATTCAGTATCTGATATAGAAAAGATAGAGTCAGACGTAACAGTGATATTGTATGGAATAGAGACCACTTTTCATTTGAGTTCTGATGGAATAAATATATTGGATGCAGCGATTCAAAATGGAGTGGATGCGCCTTTTAGTTGCAAAGGTGGAGTGTGTAGCACTTGTAGAGCAAGAGTGATAGAAGGTAAGGCAAAAATGAATGTTAATTATGCGCTTACGGACCAGGAAGTGGCAGATGGATTTATATTGACCTGTCAGGCACATCCTGCAAGCGAAAAAGCAGTGATTGATTACGATGCTTTGTAATACAAAATATGCGCCTTTATACAGATAAAATAACAAAAAAATACAGAAGCAGAACAGTAGCAAATGAAGTATGTATTGAAGTGAACCAAGGTGAAATTGTTGGATTATTAGGACCTAATGGCGCAGGGAAGACAACTTCTTTTTACATGATAGTAGGAATGATAAAACCTCATAGTGGTAAAATTCTTCTGGATGAAATGGATATTACCAGTTTACCAATGTATAGAAGATCGCAAATGGGAATTGCTTATTTACCACAAGAAGCATCTATTTTTAGAAAACTATCAGTAGAGGATAACATCATGGCTATTCTTGAAATGACAAATCTTTCCGGAGAAGAGCAAAAACAAAGATTAGAAGCCTTGCTTACCGAATTTAATTTGCATCATCTGAGAAAAAATTTGGGAGATCAGTTATCTGGTGGGGAAAGAAGAAGAACAGAAATAGCAAGAGCATTGGCTACAAGTCCAAAATTTATCTTGCTGGATGAGCCCTTTGCGGGAGTGGACCCTATTGCGGTAGAAGACATTCAATTGGTAGTCAAAAAATTAAAAGCAAAAAATATAGGTGTACTCATTACCGACCAC
>DAHXOV010000309.1 GCA_027364695.1 bacterium | reverse complement strand
GCATAAATGAGAGTGAGGAGTCCGGCTTTGGTTTCTAATTGAATGCCTGCGCCGAATGAATAGAGTTTGTCTTGTTGTTTTTGGTTGCTGTAGTTGCTGGTGTAGTAAGCCATGTCTGAAAAAATCATGAGATAGCCGTTTTCATTGTAAATGAAGCGGTATTCTACGGAAGGAATGAGGTAAGCATTGGCGAAGATGTTTTGCTCGTTGAAACCACGGATGGATTTTAGTCCGCCGATTCTGAATAATTCATTTTTGAAAAGGGGAGCGTTGCCGTAAATGTAGCCGTATTTTGTGGAGAGTTTGATGGTAGTGTATTTGCTGAGTATTTTTGGTAGGTATTTTTCTATGCTGCCTTCTGATTGATATTGAAGGGAGTATAGTAAGATGTTTTTGTAGACGAGAGAGTTGATTTTTGGGTTTTTGCGGATGTTTTTATTTCCAACAGAGAGAGAAAGTTGTATTTGCCATCCTTTGGAGGGGTTGAAGATGTTGTTGAGGGTATTGAGGTAAAGTTCGGTGCCGTATGATCTGGTGGTGATGTCGGCATAATCGGATAATGTGGTGATGCCTGATAGTCCGTAGGTAGAAATGAGGTTGGCATTTCTTTGTTTATAGAAGAAATTGAGGTAATTGATTCCTGAAAAGTAGTGGGCGATTCCGATTTGATTTTGAACATCTATGAAGGAGGTATCTTTTTTGAACAGACGGAACTGGTACTGTGTGCCAAATGGAGTGCCGATCAGATAAGGGATGGAGAAGGAGACTTGAGCGTTTTGGGTGAGCGCCTGTACCCTTTGCCAGTTGATATCTAATTGTTCGGCGTTTTTGAATAGGGTGTTGATGAGTTTGATTTTAATGTTGCCTGTGAGGATCGTTTTTCCTGATGCATCGGGCTGAAAACCAATAATCCCATCAAATTGGGAGATATTTTTATTGTCGGCGAAGATGTAAATTTTGTTGTATTTGTCTGTGATGCGAATGATGGGAGATTGGCGGACATTGATGAAAGGTAGTTTTCTGAGTTTTGTTTCGATGAGCTTGAGTTTTTTTTCATTGTAGGCAGATGGAGGCTTTATGTCTATGTATCGATATAAGAATTTTTTATTTATTTTGAGCTTACCTTGGATGATGATGCTGTCTATTATTGTATATTGGTTTTTGTTTATTAGCAGGGTGGCGGAAATGAGATTGCTATCTACTTGAATGCTGTCTAATTTGATGGATGCAAAGGGATAGCCATTGTTTTCATAATATTGAATGATTTTTTCAAATAGTTGAAAGAGACTGTTGTATCGGAGGGGTTGTTGGTCAAATTTTTTGGATTGGAAATATTCGTGATACACTTTTGGTTCAAGATTGCCTTTTTTTAATTGTACCCATATAAACTGTTGATGTTTTTGGAAGTAATAGTGGAAGGTATCTTCTTTTTGTACGATGGAGTCATAGTCGGCTAACAAATAGCCGTTGTAATAATGTTCGTATAAGAAATTTTTGCTTGCTTTTTCTAATTCAATTTTTGAAAAAAATTTTTTAGTAAAAATTAGTTTTTTATTTTGATTATCGTGGATGCTTAGTTGTAACAACTGAGCGTAATAGGCGTTATAATAAAGTAAGATTAAAACGAAAATATATTTTTGGATATTTATCACTATTAAATGCATTAAACGAAAGAGAGTATATGTTTATTTTTTGCAAAATTAAAAAACAAAAGGAGATGAGAAAGTTGATTTTATTGATAATGTTCATAAGTGGTAGTATGGTGTTTTATGCACAAACAGGTATGGGCGCTTCAAAGATAGATACATTGGCTAGTATAGGGGACGTAAATAGGAACTTGAAGGTGTATCCTCATCCGTCAGAGGGTATATTTAAGATAGAGAATGTGTTCAATGATTATGTGATTATTTCATTGTATGATGAGAAAGGGCAAAACGTGATGAATATAAATGAGTTTGCGGGTTTTGAGGATCATATTGAAGTGGATGCTCTGCATCTGCCGAATGGTAAGTATTTTGGTATAGTACGGACAAAAGAATTGAATTATTTTTTTAATATAGTGATAAAGAGATGAAAGAGATAATGTACAGGTGTAAAGTGAAAAAAGTAAGTGGAATAATAAGTTTATGCGGCTATTTTTAATTCTTTGATGAGGTTGTCAGCTTTGCCCACTTTTTCAATGATCCAAATTACATAGCGGATATCTACGCATATTGTTCTATTATATTGGGCGTCATAATGTATTTTGTGGCTGAGCGCTTCGTAGTTGCCATCAAAGGCGAGTCCTATGAGTTCGCCATTACCATTTAATACAGGTGATCCAGAATTCCCACCTGTGATGTCGTTGGTGGTGATAAAACTTACTACTATGTCTTTGATGGCAGGGTCGGCATATCTTCCGAAGTCCTTTTTTTGTGCTGCTTCAATGAAATCGTTGGGAAGGTCAAATTCATAATCACCTGGCTTATATTTTTCTAATACGCCAGAGAGGGTGCATATTTCTTTATAAAACACAGCGTCTTTGGGGCTGTATGGTTTTACAATACCGTAAGAGAGGCGCATAGTGAAGTTGGCATCGGGGTAGAATTCTTTTTTTTCTTTGTACATTTCTTGTAAGCCCTTTTGGTATTTTTGTTGCAGAGTGTAGCTGCAAGATTGAAATTTGTAATATTCCGGTAAAATTTTTGTAGAGAATATTTGATAGAAGTAATTGACGATTTGAAAAGCAGGATCATTTTCAATAATTGATTTTTCAGGTGTTTCAAGCCATTTAGAAAATTGCTCAGGATTTAAGAGAAGGGTGTTTTTGTAGATATTATTGACGAAGTTTTGATACATATTTAAGGAGGATTGGTCATGACCGGTCATTGAGATGTCTTTTGTTATCTTGGCATATACTTCGTCAGGGATAAATTGTGATTGAATATCTTGTTTGTATTTTTGTAGCAATACAGCAGTATTTCTGCTATCGGAAGGGGTATCTATTTCTTTGTTTAATTCTTTGATGAGTTGTAGATAGCTGTCTTTGTTTTTTAATATTTCTTCCTTGGAAGAATTGAGCAGAGATAACATTCGGTAGGTGTAAAGAAACAGGCGGCTGCCAAGTATTCCCTCTTGAAAATATATTCTTGCTTTTGCATAAGCTGTGTAGGTGTTGGTGCATTGTTCAAACGCATTCATCAAATTGATATATTCGGTTTTGTTATTTTGTTTTGCCCATTCTGTAAATTTTTGTTCTTCTTTTTGTTTTTGTTCAAATATTTTATATTTGAGTAGTTGTTTGTTTTCACCATCAAAAAATTTCCAGTAATTGGCAACACCTGCATAATAGGAGGCTAATTTGAGTTTTACTTGATCACTTTTTTTCATTTCTTCTAACATGTTTTTGAGGCGAATATCTCTGAGTTCTACAATGCTTGGGTTTTCTATACTTGTTTTTAATTTTACATTGTGGGAAGTCTCAAAGCGATTGGTGCCACCAGGGAAACCGATGGTCATAGCATAAGAATTATTTTTTATTCCTTTGATGCTTACAGGCATTACATATTTTGGAGTGAGGGGGATATTGTCGGGAGAGGAGTCGGCGGGCTGCCCGTTTTTATTGGCATATACGCTGAATATGCTAAAG
>DAHXOV010000299.1 GCA_027364695.1 bacterium | reverse complement strand
GTCCAACGGGCAGAAGGCGGCACGTAAAATACTTTCTCTGCTATGTATTCATTCTTATCTTCCGGGTTGGCACCTTCGTATTCGTCTTTTCCTTCATTTAGTTTGTTGTAGAGTTCTTCAAATGCATCTGAGATGTATTTCAGAAAAATCAATCCCAATACCACATGCTTGTATTCGGCAGCGTCCATGTTCTTGCGGAGCTTGTCAGCCGCTTTCCAGAGTTTTTTCTCTAAAGGTTCTTCAATATTTTCTTTTACTTTTTTAGCCATTGTTGGGTCTTAATATTTAAAGTTTTTATTGTCTGCTAAGTTAAGTTTTATATCGTCATTGTCGTTATAGGTGCGTGGGTAAAAAGTGGCTCTTTTGGTTTTACTCAAGGCACCAATTGATTTTTTTATGGTATTCGTGAATGCTTTGCATTTGCGAAGCGTTGGGCTGTTATATGGTAGTGGCTTTGCCACCATTGGCTATGAGGCTTTCTTCTATTTGTGTTTCCTTAATCATTTAATATTTAATTAGTTCAAACTTGCTTTAAGTCAGTAGCTGGCTTTTTCAGTTTTAAGTTGTTCTGTTTGCCAACAAATATAAATAAAAACTTTCATAGCACTGTAAAAAAACAGAAAGATGTTTTTTATTTTGCACTCAATATTTTAAACTCTACTCTTCTATTGTTTTGTCTTCCTTCTTCGGTATCATTGGTATCTATGGGTTGTGTTTCTCCATATCCTTTAGCGATCAATCTATCCATTGCAATGCCTTTTCCTACTAAATAATTCACTACCGACTCTGCTCTTTTTTGTGATAATTTCATATTGTAATCATCTGATCCTTTACTGTCTGTGTGTGCAGATAGTTCTACTCTAATACCAGGGTTTTCATTAAGCAATTGCACTAATCGGTCTAATTCATTGAAGGATTCTGGCCTTAAAGTTGCTTTATCAAAGTCAAAGAAGATATTTTTCAACACGATGGCATTTCCAATTTCAATTTTTTTCAAAGGGATGTCTTTAATGACTTCTTGGTATTCGGCATCTGCGGGCAAATTAAAATTTTCAGAATGGAATAAATATCCTTCTCTCTGCACGGCTATACCGTAATTTTTTCCTGAGGGGAGAGTAACCAGATATTTTCCTGTAGCAGCATTGGATTTAAAGGATGCGAGGATGATATTTTTTTCATTGTCTATTAAGTTGAGTATGGCTTCCAGTGGTTCATTTGTTTTAGCATCATATACAATACCTTTTAACAAGGTCATTTTAGGTTTAGTTATCTCTACTGCCTGTTCTACTTTTAAATTATTGATGGGTTTTGCAGCCATAGCGAGCAATTGGTCCTGTGTGTTTAAGAGGGGTTGCTTTTCAGGTCCTAAAATAGTTACTTTGTACAAATCCATTCCGCCATAACCACCTAAAGATGCCGATGAGTAATAGGCTCTTCTTCCGCTACCGGCTAATGCAAAAAAAGCATCATCGTCTGGGGTGTTAATAGGGATGCCCAAATTGATGGGTTTGGTCCATTGTCCAGTTTCAAAGGTAGTTTTGAATACATCATATTCTCCAATAGAGTTATGTCCTTTTGAGGCAAAGTACATGGTTTTTCCATCGGGCATCATATACACTCCTTCTTCGTCGTATTCAGTATTGATGACAGGACCTATATTCACTGCTTTTTCAAATTTTCCTTTTTCATTGATTTCAGAATAATAGATGTCATGCCCGCCATAACCATTTTCTCTATCGCTGACAAAGTAAAGTATTTTTCCATCGTAAGAGAAAGAGGCGGATGATTCGTGGTATTTAGAATTGATGGCTTTGCCAAGATTTTCTGGTTTTGACCATATTTTTCCAACGAGATAAGATATAAATAAATCGCCGCCATTGGTAGCTCCTTGATAAGTGATCAGTTTTTGTCCATCAGGAGAGAGACACACGGCCGCATCATGATTTTCTGTATTCACAGGCGGTCCTAAATTGAATGCTTGAGAGAATTTTTTTCCTGTTTTGTAACTCACCCACACATCCTCAAAGTATTCATTTTTATTTTCATCCATTTTGTTGCCCACTCCACCTGGGCGGCGGGAAGTAAACATCAAAACGCTCTCATCTGTAGTAATCACTGGTGAATACTCGTTGAATGAAGTGTTTACTTCTGGTCCTAAATTATCTACCCAAACTCTGATAGGTGTTTGAGACAATACTTTACCGCTGTTACATTCCTGTATTTTCTTATTGGCATCTTTTATTTCATCTTTGTTTTTAATATTGTTCAGGTAACTGGTGTATTCTTGTATAGCTTTGTCCCATTCAGCATTCAAGTGATATACTCTTCCTGTATAGTATCTGATTTTAGGATCTACCTGGGGGTCTAATGTAAATGCTTTTAATATGTAATCGTAGGCTTTTTTCTTTTCAAATGAATGAAGATATGCCAAGCCTATTTTAAAATTCAGCTTAGCATTGTTAGGATTAAATGCCTGTGCTTTCAAATAATATAGCAAAGCATCTCTATGATATGCTTCCCCTTGTTCAAAAATTTCATTTCCTTTTTTGATATTATCTTTGGCTTCATTCAGTTCATCTTTTTTTCCAGGAAAGTTTTTCTTTTCAAACTCTATATTTTGAGCAGTAATGATTTGAATGGTAAAAAAAGATATTAAAATCCAATTTATTTTTTTCATCGTGAGTATGATTTATGGGTTATTCAGAACAGTCTGTAGATAAAAATGATTTAGCTGGGGTGATGCCGAGCTCTAATGCTTTTTTCCAGTCTTTGCAACACTCTTCTTCTTCTCTTAGCATTTGTCTTGCTATTCCTCTGTTATAATATGCTTGCCCATTATTAGGATCTAGTTCTATGGCTTTACTTGCCACTTCTTTGGCTTTTTTGTAGTCTTTTTCTTTGATGTATATGCCTGCCAGCCCATTGTATGCTGCAGAATTACGAGCGTCTTTTTTAATTACTTTTTCAAAATCTGACTTTGCGCCTGCAAGATCGCCTTTTTCTAATTTAGTAGCACCGCTATTAATATAAGAAATGTAATAATTTTCGTCTAATATGATGGCTTTATTGTATGCTTCAATGGCTTTGTTGTGCTCCTTTTTTTGCCGGTATGCAGAGCCAAGATTATTGTAGATAAATGCTTGATTGGCATACTTTGCCGCTAATTCATAATTTTTAATAGCGTTATCAATATCATTTTTCATTAGATAAGCGGAAGCCAAATCATTGTATGCATAAGCATAGTCGGTCTTGGATTGTATGGCTTTTTGATAGTAAGAAAGTGCTTTGTCATAATC
>DAHXOV010000267.1 GCA_027364695.1 bacterium | reverse complement strand
GGATACAGTTGAATATTGACACCCATCCTCCTATTAAAATCTTTTACTCTTTGTTGTACAACATAGGTACAAAGGCAAATTCCCCAAGCGTCTCTTTGATAAAAGAGTTTTTTTCAGACCTTGTAAATAAGAACATCTCAGTAGTTGGCGCATTATCAATTGGTATGATCATTTTACCACCTTTTTTTAATTGAAGTAATAATTTATCAGGAATGGATTGAGCAGAAGCAGTAACAATGATTTTATCAAAAGGTGCGTGTTCAGACCAACCCAAGTAACCATCGCCATGTTTTAAGTGAAATGGAGTGTATTCAAGAAACTCTAATATGCTTTTACTTTTTAAATATAATTCTTCTATTCTCTCAATGCTATATACTTCTGCCCCTAGTTCTAAAAGTATAGCTGTCTGATAGCCCGATCCAGTGCCTATTTCCAATACCTTTTCTTGTGGTTGAATGTTCAGCGCTTGTGTTTGGAATGCAACCGTATAGGGGTGCGAAATGGTTTGTCCCAAACCAATAGGAAGCGCTTTGTCGTCGTATATATAATCTAACATAATAGAAACACCGTGAGAAATGAATTTCCCTTTCTCCCTGTCGTATCCCATATTTCGCAAGTCAAAAAACAAGTGGCGGGGCACTTTACCTATAGCATGGAGTATATTTTTGTCTTTAATGCCTTTTTTTTCTAATTGTTTAATCAATTGTTTTCTTTTGCCTTCCAGTAGCATGAGTTCTTGGTGAGAGAGTTCTATTTTATTTAAAAATATTTTTTTTCTGTCAATCATAATTCAATTTAATATTTTATTTTGAATGAGTTCATCTATGTAGTATCTTTTCCCATTAAAGAAAGCAACGACAAAAGCATCCTTAACCCCTGATTGAATAATTTTTTTGTTTAATAATAATACTTCGTTGAGAGTCTTGAATTGTCCTATGTAAATAGCATACAGATCAGGTTTTAATTGGAAGGTTTCAATTTTGCCATACTTTTTTACTTGCGGCAGATGAATCTTATTTGGGAATTTGGTGACACCTATTTGTACAGAATAAAATAAATTGTCTCTTAAAACATTGCCATATTTTTCTGAATAATTAAATATCTTTTGTTGAAAAGCATTGAGTGTAAGCCCCGATGTTTCAACTTTTGATGCTTTTTCTGATGATGTATTTTCTGTTCTTATTGGTGGTGCTAAAATTTCTTTTACTTGATATTGATGTTCTTGCGCCACTTCTTTGGCTAGTTGATCATCCTTTTTAATGTAAACACCTGTTTTCACCAATTCAGATAAGTAAGTTCTTTTACCTTTGTATATAGCTAGAACAAAGGCATCTTTCTGACCAGCTCTTATTACTTTAAGATTGTGTTGAAAAGCCTCGTCCAATGTTTTGAAGTCGCCGCCAATCGTAAATCTTGTAAGACCATCATCTAATTTCATCGTTTCTATTCTCCCCAGCCCTTTGAGGTGGTCATAAGAATAATTTTTAGGGTATTTATAAGCGGCTATTTGCACACGAAACAAAAGTCCTTCTATACGAATATCTCCATAATTTTTAGAATACTCATAGGTTTCTTTCTGTACAGGATTTAATTTTTCGGTGTCTATTGTATGAGTGGAAACAGGTGGTGTAATGCTTGCAACAGTGGGTGTAGGTACAGGCGGAGAAAAGGTCTCAAAATTAAATACATGCATTTTTTCTTTGTATTCTTTCAAACCCTTTGTGCTAATAGCAAGAGATTGAAAAAAGTTACTATCTAATTTACATTCTATTTTAAAATCATATCCTGCAGGAAGATTGACAAGATACTTCCCTTTGTCCTTAGTGGTTTTTGCCTGGTAAAAAACTTCCTCCTTGCCATTTTTTGAGATGTATGCAGTTATTTTTGCTTCTGCAAATTTTTTGTCTAAAAATACCGCTCCATACACTAACATATTCACGGGCTTACTATCAAAGTTGGTTTCTATAAAATAAATATCTTTTAACCCTATACCATTGGGGCGAGCACTGGAATAGTAACCATACTTTCCACTCGCAGATAATACAAAGTAAATATCGTCAGAGGGAGTATTGATAGGATAGCCAAGGTTTTCTATTTGTTTGAATGTAGAGTCATTAAAATCCATGTGTGAAACAAAAATATCATAGTCGCCCATACTATTATGTCCTTTTGAACTAAAATATAAAGTACCGCCATCAGGATGAATAAAAGGCGCATCTTCATCAAGAGATGTATTAATAGCATTGCCTAAGTTGACAATATTCCCCCAAGTACTGTCAGATAATAATGTGGCTTTGTAAATATCCTTTCCTCCATATCCTCCAGGTTTTTCACTCGAAAAGTAAAGCGTTCTACCGTCAGTGGTGATAGAGCAACTCCCCTCCCAAGAATAAGAATTGACCAATCCTTTTAGTTTTTGTGGTGGAGTAAATTCATTGTTGCCAAGCGCATAAGAAACAAAAATATCTCCATGTGTGATGCCATCATCTTTGTAGATAAAAAGCATAAATCCATCGGGGCTCATTGCAATGGCTGCATCGTGAGAGTTTGTGTTGATAGTTTCAATGGATTTCGGTTCTGCCCATTTACCGAGTATCTTTTCTGATATCAAAACATCTTCAAAAAAAATCCCTTTTGGATCAGGCAACAGTGAAGCATTTTGTCTGCCGCCTTTGCTTCGTTCGCCCCGGTATGTAAAAATCATAGTCGCTTCGTCGGTGGTGATAACAGGCACATATTCGTCCCATTCTGTATTGATGGGAGGCTCTATGTTCATTACTTTTGCAGGGGTGGGTTTCGAATAAAATGTTTTTGCATTTTGAATGTAATTTTTCAGAGCGAGTGCATTGGTTTTATCTTCGGGAGATATTTTTTTTTGAGACAAAAATTGGTTGATGTGTTCTTCTGCTTTATCAAATTGGTAATTGTAATGATAAACGCGGGCTAAATCATAATGAATGTTATCAATTTTAGGATTGGCAGCATAACTTTCTTCTAGTAGTTTTAATGCTAAATCATATTTATCGCTCCTTATAAGAGAAAGTTTCCCCAAAATATATTTTAGATAAGTTTCATTAGGATGGTGATTATATATCTGTTCAAAAACAGGATAAGCCAGCAAATAATTTCCTTCATCATACATCAGTATTGCTTCGTTCAATGAATCTACTTCTGTTTTTCTCCACTTTTTTGTTTTCATTGTTTGAGCAGCAAGGTCCGTCATAAAAAATAAGAGAAGCATGATTGGAATGACATATTTTGAATTGAATACAATAAGTCGCAGTTTTTTTGTTGATACCAAAGTATGTTTATATCTAAAAAACTTCATTGCAAATAATAATAGATTAAATTCAATTTAGTTGATAATCTTTGGCACCCTGATATAATCAGAGTCCCTTTTTGGAACATTGCTTAATGCAGATTCTTTACTTAATTCTTCTTTTACTTCATCTTCTCTGATAATGTTTTGATTGGACGAAAGATAGACGAGCGGGTCTGTATGATGAG
>DAHXOV010000254.1 GCA_027364695.1 bacterium | reverse complement strand
GTAGTATTGGGGTGCAAATATACATTTTGTTTTTTTTGTTTGAGAAATTATTTTGTGTAGAGATAAAATTCTTTTGTTATTTCCATGTATTCTTGTGTGTATTGATGCTTTTTGTTGTGGATGTATAATTTTATTTGTTCTATTTTATGAGCTATTGTTGTTTTTATTTCATAGATAAATAGGTAGGAATGTTTTTTTGTTTCAGTTGAGAATACTGCTAATTCTTTATGGATGTATAAATGATGGGGGGATAGATATTTTATGAAGTTGTTTTTCTCGTGATATGGGATGATGGTGTAAAAACTACCTTGATGGGATAGTAGTTTGGCTACTGATGCAGTGAGTTTTTCGTAGGTGAGTTCTTCCTGGTGCCGGTAGATGTTTTTGTATTTGTTTGGGCTTTTTAGAGATTGCGAGAAATAAGGGGGATTACAAAGGATTGTATCAAATTTTATTTTAGATTGGTCTAAATAATTTTTTAGGGAAGTATAAATGACTGTGATCTGTGAATGAAATGGTGAATTGTTGATATTGTTCTGAGCGCATTTGTAAGAGTTTTCATTGATATCTATGGCAGTGATTTTTAATGTGGGATTTTTTTGTGCGATCATCAGGGAGAGGATACCGCTGCCACAGCCAATATCTAAGGCGTTTTGTTTGCTTTGAACATTGGCAAAACATCCTAACAAGACGCTGTCTGTACTTACTTTCATTACATCTTTGTAGGGTTGATATATCTGGAATTTTTGAAAGACAAAGAGATTTTTTGGCATTAGTTCCAGTTTTTCCAACGGTTCATTATTTCTTTTGTTACTACTTTTAGTATTACATACAATGGGATAGCCAGCATCATCCATAGTATTCCTCCCAGCATTCCTGCGCTGATGATAACCAGAAATATTTCTAATGGATGGGCTTTGAGAACATTGGAGAATATGAATGGTAGAATAATGGTTCCATCTATGATATTGACAGATACAAGTGTGATAAGAATTTTTAGAACAGTTGAATCGATGAGTTCATAATGGGCATTTATAATGTCTCCACTCACGCCTAGAAATAATCCGATTAACAAGGTGATGAGCGGACCTACATAGGGTAAGATGTTCATTATACCTGATAGTATGCCAATTAAGATACTATTTTTTACATTTAAAATACTTAGAATAGTAGAGTTGATGAAAATTACAAGAATCACATCGATGATGAGTCCTCTGAAGTATTTCCCTAAAATCGTTTTTACATGTAGGTTCATTTCTTCAATATCTTGTTTGCGTTCATTTGAAATAAAACTGCTCATTAACTGATTGATGAGTGTTTCGTCTTTTAATAAATGAAAGGTAATAAAAAAAATAATGAGTAAGTTAATGAATATTTTGGAAAAGTTGTTTAACAAGATGCTTGACCATTGGGCTATGATGTTGATGTTGATAATTTGGTACATAGTATCTTCAATACTTTGTAGGATATCTTTTTTACCACCTAAGTGTACAATGAGATTATCTATAACAGGAAATTGTTGGATAATATTGTCAAAGACATCTTCATAACTCAAATAAGTGAGAGAGTTTAGTTGAGTGATAATGACAGGAAATATGTACATTAGCACTAAAAATAATACAAGGGATGGGAATAAAAGCGAGATAAATGAGGGAAAAGAATGGTTTTTTATTTTTAATATTTTTTGAATTTTATTTTTCAATGGCAGAAGCATACTAAATAAAATATAACTTACAATGAGTATTAAAATTAAACTACCCAAGTATTTTATAGCTAAAATGAGTAGTATTAAACCAATAATCATTTTCATTAACTTGATTAGATTCATAAATTTAATAATTTTATTTGTTTGATGTACATAAAATAAATTATCTTTAAGGGCAGAACAATTATACAAACTAATTACCAAATGATATGGAATAAATATAAAGTGTCTTTGCTTGTTATTATTTTATTCAGTGTTTTTTTTTCTTTATTGTTTAGTTATTGTACTACTCGTAAAAAGTCATATAAAACGTTTTCTGGAAGAAATGTGAACTTGGCGAAAGAGGATTTGATTAATGCGCAATTTTATTTTTATAGAAACAGTGATACTTCTGTAACTCTTTACACTGCTTTTAATACAACTTCTCTCTTGTTTGCACGATTGGATACAGGACTTCAATTTTATGCTTCTGTAAAAGTCAAAGTGTATTTGTATTCTACAACGAAAAATTTGCTTACTGATTCTTCAAGCGATGTTTTTTATATCCCTCAAAATGTGAATGCTTTTTTTAATTTTATCTCTGTGCCTGCCAAGAACGATGATTACAGCGCAAAAATTTATATTACTGACTTGAATAAAAAAGTGCAATACGCATATTATACAGAGCTAAAAGTGAGTAATGACAATACGAGGCAAAATTTTTTGGTAACATTGAATGATTCGTTATTGTTCAAACCATATATTATTGCGGGTGGTAAAATAAAAATATATCATAGAAAAAAATTTACGTCATTGAATGTAGATGTGTTGAAGTATAGGCGTACACCTGCGTTGCCGCCTTTTTCAAATATACCATCATCTTTCAATTATTTGCCTGATTCATCTTTTACTTTGTATGACAATGGGAATGGATATTATATGCTTCAGTTAAATTCAAATGCTTATTACCATATCAGAATATCAACAAATGAATTGGATGGTTTGAGTATATTTAGTATTGATTCTGTTTTTCCTAATATCAAAGATAGCCGTAATATGTTACATGCCACAAGATATATTATGAATAAAAACGAATTTGAAAAATGTGAACGGCTCAATAATATAGATGAAGTAAAAAACTGTATTGATAATTTTTGGATACAAATAGCAGGAAGTAAAGAGAGGGCAAAAGAGATGATAAAAAACTATTACCAAAGAGTGATTGATGCTAATAAATTATTTACTTCATATAAATATGGATGGCAAACAGACAGAGGAATGATTTATATTATCTTCGGTGCTCCTGAAGATCTGCAAAAAAATGTTGATTACGAAAAATGGTTTTATTCTGTAAATGGACAAAAAAATACGCTTGTATTTAACTTTAAGAAGAACAAGAGCAACCCTTTTACTTCGTCTGATTTTATACTAGATAGAAGTGATTATTACAAGGATATGTGGTATATGGTGGTTGACAAAATCAGACAGGGCAGGCTGAGTGTAGAAAGGAGATGAGTATTTTATTTTATTTTACTTGCCATTATTCCTACAAAAACGAACAGAATGCCTAACAATATACTCAGTAAAATATAAGAGAAAAAAGCGATATAATGTCCTTTTTCCAACAGAGAGAAATTTTCTAAGGAGAAAGTTGAAAATGTGGTAAATCCGCCGCAAAATCCTGCTGTAAAGAATAAGCTATAAGGTAAAAATCCTGCTCCTCTGTTATATCCATAAATCCATCCTATTAAAAAGCTTCCTATTATATTTACAATAAATGTCCCTATAGGAAAAATAAAATTAGAATACTTAGAAAAAAAATAAGCAATGCCATAACGGGCAATACTTCCTAAAAATCCACCGATGCCTACAAGTAATATATTTTTCATATACACAGATGGTTTCAAATGTACAAAAAAACTTGTGTCAGTATGGTTGATTATTTTCAATGATTATTTTATTAACCAGATGATATTGGCTTGGTTATTTTTCTCGTACAAACATATTGTGTTTTTTTTCATAACCAATACGAGTGGGTATTCCATGACCTGAATAAATAGTAGTATGATCGGGCAAGACGTATAATTTTTCTTGGATGGATTTTTTTAGTGTTTCAAAATTACCTTTTGGTAAGTCAGTTCTGCCAATACTTTCATAAAACAATACATCTCCTACGATAGCAAACTGGTATTTTTTGGAATAAAATGTAACACTTCCTGGTGAATGCCCGGGGGTATGTATGCATGAGAGTTCTGAGTTTCCAAAGCGAATGATGTCTCCGTCGCTGATGAAATGATTAGGTAATGGTGATGGCGTGCATGGAATGCCATACATTTGTGCAGTAAGTGCGTGAGACTGTATTAAAAATAGATCTTCGTGATGAACTTCGGGTAAAAGTTGGTATTTTGTACAGATGGCATCGTTGCCGGTGATATGATCTATATGCCCGTGTGTGAGTAATAATTTTATGGGTTTTAATTGTTTTTCTTCTATAAAGTGAAATAGTTCGGCATCTTCGTACGAATGCGTATTGCCTGGGTCTATGATAAGGCATTCCTTGGTTTCATCCCAAAGCAGATAGGTGTTTTCTTGAAAGTATCCAAATACAAAAGAATGAATGTTCATAATAAATAAGATTAAATATAAATAAAAACCCCTCAGGATATTACCTGAAGGGTTTATGGAGTCGTTTATTTTTTAGACAACTTAAATAGAAGCACCAAGGTTTTCAGTGTCTGCAGTTGGTTCTGTATCATCGTTGATGATTTCTTTGGTAAATGCAGTGTTGCCTAATTCTTCTTCTTCTTGCTTGTTATAGAT
>DAHXOV010000227.1 GCA_027364695.1 bacterium | reverse complement strand
CGGGTGTGATAAGTACAGAGGTCATTAGTCCTAATGAGCCAAATCCTTGGGCTACCTGATCAGATTGTATATCGCCATCATAATTTTTACATGCCCATATAAAGCCTCCTTCCCATTTGAGGGCAGAAGCAACCATGTCATCTATAAGGCGGTGTTCATAGGTAATACCTGCTTTCTGAAATTGTTGTTTAAATTCTTTTTCGTATATTTCCTGAAATATATCTTTAAATTTTCCGTCGTATTTTTTAAGAATGGTGTTTTTTGTGGAAAGATAAAGGGGCCACTTTTTTTGTAGTGCTATATTGAAACAGGCATAAGCAAATCCGCGTATAGAGTCATCGGTATTATACATTCCCATGGCTATGCCGGGTCCGTTAAATTGGAATACTTCGTGTTCTATGATTTGTCCATTTTCATTTTCAAATCTGATGCTTAGTTTTCCTTTTCCTGGTATGACAAAGTCGGTAGCACGGTATTGGTCACCAAATGCGTGGCGACCCACAATGATGGGTTTTTTCCATGTAGTGATGAGGCGAGGGATGTTTTTAATAACAATAGGTTCGCGAAAAACGGTTCCATCTAATATATTGCGAATTGTGCCGTTGGGAGACTTCCACATTTGTTTGAGATTAAACTCTTTTACTCTGGCTTCGTCAGGGGTGATGGTGGCACATTTGATACCTACATTATATTGTTTAATGGCATTGGCGGCGTCTATAGTTATTTTGTCATTGGTAGCGTCTCTGTTTTCAATACCTAAATCAAAGTATTTAATATCTATCTCCATATAAGGGAAGATCAATTTTTCTTTTATCATCTTCCATATAATCCTTGTCATTTCATCGCCATCTAGCTCTACAACGGGGTTTTGAACTTTAATTCTTTTCATGTCCTTTTTGGGGGCAATAATAGTGAAAAATTATTGATACAAAAAAGTCTTCTTCTGACAGATAAGCAGGTGCCCTAATGGGAAGGATATTCTCTTATGATATTTGCTTGGATGGATGTAGTGGGTGTGTTTATTGAACCGATGTGTATGTTTAGATTGTTTTGGCAGCTATTTTTTGATATATGATAATAAAAAAGCCAGGCGGTAATTTTTTCCTGGCTTTAAAAAAGGTGGTAAATGGATAAAACTATTCTTTGACAAATTTATGTGTCAGTTTTTGGTTGTTTTTTTCATTTATGAGTTGAATGATATAGGTTCCGTTGCTCCAAAATTCTGTATTTATGAATTGCTCTGAATGGTTCAACTCATCCTCATATATTATTTGACCGTTCATATTCATTACCTGAATTTTATATGTATTCAGGGTATTGGTTTGTATGTTGAGGTATTTTGAAGTAGGGTTAGGGAATATGAACAAATAAGGGGTGTTGTTAGAAATGGTATTGACGTTGAGGATGATTGAGGCGTCGTGGTCCATGCTAAATGTTGTATCGTTGTTTATTCCAACCAAAGGAATATCAGCAATGTTATAACTATAATTGAGTATAGGGGACTTCCTTCCTGATGTGAAAAACTGATATTGTCTAACTGTGATTGTTCCTGTAAGAAAAGATAAGGTACCTGTGCCTGCAATATTCATTGACATATTTGTTTTTACTCTGAGTGCAGCGTAGTTGGTTGGTGTAGGATCGGTGGGTAGTATAAGAGTGCCTTCTCCGTCTGCGGTAACGGTGAGGCTACCTGTAATATTTATGTTGCCGTTTGGAGAGTTAGAATATCCTGAAAAATTATCTGTGTAAGAGTTAGCATAAGAAAAAGGGAAACGCATGACTTCTATAGTGTTTGTGAATTGTTGTACAGCGCCATTTGCAAACATATCTCCCATGTATTCAAGTTTTGTAGAGGACGATTTCATGAACGTAGTGCTGTCTGATTTAACAACATTAGCCCCTAGTGATGTGAATAGAAAAGTTCCTGGAAGAGTAGATGGATTAACCCATGTTTCTGTAAATGAAGTGGTGTCGCTTTGTAGGCCTGTAAAGTTCCATGTAATGGGATTTCCTGTTATTGAGTTGGGCAATGCATTGGTAGTGTCGGCAGGTTTTCTTACATTTATATCTCCTGGTATAGGTGAGTTGGCTGCTTGTGTGAGTGTGATTTGTGCTTGCATTATTAAAGATGAGGCAATGATGAGTGCTGATGTAATGATGTAGATGTGTTGTTTCATATTTTAATTTTTATGTTTGTGCAAATATAAGTAATTTTTTTCCGTTTCATCAAGCTTTTCATTGTCTTTGTTTATGAAGCAATAAATTACTACTTTGCGGCAACAAAATTGAAAAAGAAAATGTAAGATGAAGTATAAGAAAGGGTACAAATATGTTTTTAATACTAATACTTTGAGTTATGAGTTAGCCAAAACATCGTTCTGGAATGTTGTATTACGGGTATTTTCTTTTTTACTAGCAGGTTTGGGATTAGCGGTCATTATTATTTATGTAGCATATCAATTTTTTGACTCACCAAAGGAAAAATTATTGAAGAGAGAAATTGAAGTTCTTCGGACAGAATACAAGTTGATGCAAAATAAGATGAGCAAGTTACAGTTTGCGTTGCAGGATTTGCAAGAAAGAGATGTGCAAATTTATCGTGTGATATTAGAAGCAGAGCCATTGGATGAGAGTGTAAGAAATGGGGGCTTTGGTGGGAGATCATATAATGAGTTGGATGGTTTAGAAAACGGGGCCATTATTAAAGTTACCAAAGATAAGTTGAGCCAGTTGAGTAAGCAATTTTATATTCAGTCTAAATCTTTGGATGAATTAGCGGATATAGCAAAAAACAAGTCTGAATTACTTGCCTCTATTCCTGCTATTATTCCTATGAAGATCAAAGATTTGAGGAGGCAGGTAACCAGTGGCTTTGGGTGGCGTATTCACCCGATATACAAGACACAGGAATTTCATCCTGGGTTAGATTTTCCGTCACAGCAAGGCAGTCCTGTATATGCGACAGGTAATGGAAAGGTCAAATATGCAAGTATGGACAACAGTGGGTATGGCTTACATATCATTATTGACCATAATTTTGGATATGAAACGCTTTATGGTCATTTAAGTAAAATTGTGGTGCGATGGGGAGAAAAAATAATGAGAGGACAATTGATAGGTTATGTGGGCTCTACCGGGTTGAGTACTGCTCCACACCTGCATTATGAGGTCATTAAAAACAATGAAAAGGTCAATCCTATTAATTATATTTTTAGTGGTATCAGTGAAGAAGAATATGCTATATTGGTAGAACGAGCCAATCAATCTACACAAAGTTTTGACTGATATTGTTTTAATGTTATTGAATGTCTTTTCATAGGATAGATAAGTGGGCGGCTGTAGCAATTGTAATCGCCAATATGGTTGGTACTGGTGTATTTACAAGTTTAGGGTTTCAGTTATTGAGCATTGATAATGCCTGGAGTATATGTATATTATGGGCAGCAGGGGGAATAATAGCATTATCAGGGGCTTTGAGTTATGCTGAAATTGGTTCGTATTTGATCAGGAACGGGGGAGAGTATCATTATTTGAGTTGTTTATTTCATCCTTCTATTGGTTTTGTGGCTGGTTTTATATCTGTTATAGTGGGATTTGCGGCGCCTATTGCTGCGGCTTCTGTGGCGTTTGGGAAGTATTTTACTTATTCTTTTTTTACTGAAAATTCAACTTATACAGAAGTATATTTATCATTAAGTATATTGTTTATTATCGGCGGTATTCATTTATTGAGTATAAAAACAGGAAGTGTTTTTCAAAAATATATCACTTTACTAAAGCTATTTATTATGTTGATTTTTTTAATGGCTTTTTTTCATCCTAATAGAAATACATTTATGTTTGACTGGGATACTCAAATTGTCCTGAAAGAGGTATTTTCATCCAAGTTTGCTGTAAGTTTAATATATGTAAGTTATGCTTATTCGGGATGGAATGCGGCATCTTACATTGCAGGAGAAATTGAACATCCACAAAAAAATTTATCGTATTCACTTGTTGCAGGAACTTTCATTGTCATGCTATTTTATGTTATGCTAAATTTAAGTTTTTTATATTCTACCCCCGTAGATGCTTTGAAAGGGAATGTAGAAGTAGGCATCATAAGCGCTCAATATATCTTTGGAAACACCTATGGTAATATCATCGGTTTTTTAATTTCATTATTACTTGTATCCACCATTAGTTCAATGCTTATAGCGTCTCCAAGGGTGTTATCAATTATTGGTGAAGATTACAGAGTATTTTCTGTGTTCAATAAAAAGAATCGTTTTTTGTCTCCTTATGTAGCATTGCTCACTATCGTTTTGCTTGCGGCTCTGATGGCAGTTACTTCTTCTTTTCAGTGGTTGATTAATTTGATTGGTATTACTTTGATATTATTTACTATACTCACTACTTTTAGTATTTTTATATTAAGGAAACAGAAAGATTATTCTCCTGCTTTTAAATTACCCTTGTATCCTTTTACACCTTTATTTTTTATACTTGCTAATGTATGGATATTGATTTATGTTTCTATTCAGGAATATACTGCTTTGATAGCTTCTTTAAGTATTATTCTTCTTGGATTTTTAATTTACAGACTAATTGTTTTATTCACCTGATGAAAAATGTTTATTCTTCATATATGTTTATTTTATTTTTGAACTGGCATTTTATTTTTTCACAAAACAGTATATTGGATACCATACTGAATAGTTTACCTACAGAATCTCTTGAAATAATAAAGAATGCAGGATATTATCGCCTTCAGCTGATTTACACACAAATTCATTACTTGCCAAAGGATTCTATTCATTTTAAGGATTATTATTTTCATTATTCAGATACATTGTATAACTATCCTGCAAGTATGGTCAAATTGCCCACTTCAATCATTGCTGTTAAGAAAACAGAAACAATGAATAAGGAAGAAGTGCATTTAGACACTCGTATTTTAATGGATTCTTTGTTTTGTCAAAAGGCATTGATATATGATTCTCTTGGGTTTCCTCAATATCCTCACTTGCGAAAGTGGATCAAGAGAATGCTTATTATTAGTGATAATCAGGCATATACCCATACCTATGATTTTTTAACTTGTAAAACATTGCACGGGTGGCTCAAAGAGTGGGGTTTTGAGAAAGCAAAAATTTCAAATAAATTTATTTCCAAATGTATCAATGATAGCTCTTATTATACACCCACTGTATATTTATTAAACAATCAAAACGATACAATCTTTATGCAGTACCAAGATAGTGAATGTAAGTTTGAAGAAACAAGTAAAAATTATTCTGTAGGATACACTATTAAAAAACGGAAAAGAAAAAAGAAAACAGTGAAATATAAAGTAGCAAAAACCTTTATAAAACATAACGATTGGACTCTTCATTATTCACAACAGCTAATGAAATATTTAATTTTTGATAAAGAATTACAAAAAATAAACCTTTATAGTCATCACCGAGATTCTTTGATAAAATACTTGGGCAGTTATCCCAGAGAATATGTAAGTGCAATAAGCGATACAATCAATTATTATGATACATGGAAAAAATTTTTTATTTACGGAGGAAAGTATAAAAGAATAAAAGAAGATACATTGAGAAGTATTAATATCATTGGACGCGCGTATGGATTCTTATCAGAAACAGCTTATGTGGTAGATTTCAAAAATAATGTTGACTTTATTGTAAGTGCAAGCATTTATGTGAATTCTAATAATATTATGGATGGAAAATATAATTATGAATTGGCATATAATTTATTTTATCAAATTAGCCGCCTCATATATGAATATGAAAAAAAGTACCATCAAAAAAGAACAAATAAAATGAGCTATTATGAAGAATTATTTCATCAAAAGTAAATATTTATATGTTGTAATACTCCTTTGCGGGCTGATTTATTCCTGCACAGAAGTAGCAGGTACAAAAACAAAGCAAAAGATATTTTCCAATGAAAAAGAAATAAACCAATTAAATCCGGTTAAGAAAAAAACATTTCAACTGTATTGTCTCAAAATAAATTATAATAAAAACAATACTTTTAATTCTACTGTATCCTTGTTGACAGGTGAAGGAAGAAGCAACTATAAAACAACAATAGATTCATTTTATTGGAATTTATATCAGGAATTTATTGAAATGTCAT
Source organism: bacterium (assembly GCA_027364695.1). GTDB lineage: Bacteria > Bacteroidota > Bacteroidia > B-17B0 > Aurantibacillaceae > BPGX01. Next base: position 1,612 of record DAHXOV010000227.1, on the reverse strand, counting down.
GGAAAAAATTAGAACAACAGCGGCTCAATAAAATAAAAAAATGGAGAGAAAGAGAAATAAGCAGATTAGATACAATATCTCGTACTGTATTTTATCCTTTTTCAGGACCAGATTTTCTTACAGCAGCCATTTTATTTCCTCAAGTGGATACTTTTATTTTATTGGGATTGGAGCCCATCGGTTCATTACCAGATTTTTCAAACATGTCTTCACAAAAACAACAGGAGTACCTCAGTAGTTTTTCCAATTCACTTGGAGATATTTTTCATAAAAGTTATTTTATTACAAGAAAAATGCTCCATGATTTTCAAAGCAATAAAGTGAATGGCTTATTACCCGCATTAACTTTTTTCATTAAAAAATTAAACTATAATATTGCTGATATTCAATACATCTACAAAGACAGTACACAAAAAATTACCGAATTGAATTATTTTTCAAAAAATAAACAAAAACCATTTGGTGTAAAAATAACTGCTATCAAAGATTCCTGCACAACAACCATTTACTATTTTCGCTACAACGTAATGGATAAATTTTTCAATGATAGCAATACATTCTATCAATATCTTTCAAAATATCACCATTACATTACTTACATCAAAAGTGCTTCTTATCTGTTACACAATTCTTTTATGACCAATATGCGTAATTTAATACTTACAAATTCTATTGCTATTTTGCAAGATGATACAGGCATGCCCTATCAATTTTTGAAAGACAGCGATCAATGGCATCTAAAACTCTATGGAAATTATGATAAACCCGTCAAGGATTTTGGGAAAATGGGCTATCAACCCGAGCTTGCAAAAAAAATGAAACAAGACAGTGCTTTTATTCCTAAATTGCCATTTCATCTTGGGTATCACTGGGGTAATAAAAAAGATGTACTCATGTTTGCAATTAAAAAATAAAAAGCATGAACTCAAAAAACGACAATATAAAAAAAATATCAGATCTCTTTAAAGAACTAATGAAATCACATGGATTAGAAGATAAGCTGAGAAAAGCAAAAGTGATTTCTGGATGGCCAGAAATTGTGGGTCCTCATATTGCTAAAAATACTTATAACTTAAGATTTGATGGCAATAAACTCATCGTCAATGTAAAATCAGATGTATTAAAAAATGAACTTATATTTATGAAAAATCAAATCGTTCAGAATATTCATCAGAAAATAAAAGAAGAGTTTATTGAAGATATTATATTTTACTGATCCACTACCCCACTCTATCAACTATAAATACTATGATAACACCCAAAAATATCTGTTCTTTCATTCTTATCTTTCTGTTCATTCCTAATATACATTCGCAAAACAATGACAGCCTTATTATACGAAAAATATATGACTATTTTTTATCTGATTCAAAATGTTATGACAACTTAAAATACTTATGTAAGAAAATAGGCCATCGTCTAAGTGGCTCTGAAGATGCCAAAAAATCTATAGAATGGGCTTATGCTACTATGAAAAAAACAGGTGCTGATACAGTTTATCTCCAAGCTGTAAAGGTTCCCGTATGGAAAAGAGGTTCTGCTTTCTGCACCCTCATCATTGAAAATAAAAAAATACCTGTCAATATCCTCTCTCTTGGCAACTCTGTGAGTT
>DAHXOV010000214.1 GCA_027364695.1 bacterium | reverse complement strand
GTCTATACCGCCGCTTACACCGACTATAAAACCTTTTGAATGATTATTTACTGCATAATTTTTCAGCCATTGAACAATATGGTCAATAACCTTATCAGGATGGCTCAACATATTGTTATACTAAAACAAAATCCCAACATTTATTCTTAAAGCATTCTGAATTAAATTTTGCTTTAGATGAACAAAGTCTAATTTTCCAGTTCCATCCATAGTTGCACCTGTGGACATATATTTAGATGGATTTTTCATTAAATTAGTAAAAGAAGTAAAGTAATTGATGCTAAACATTAAGGAAGTACTGCCTGCTATTCTATATTCTGTTCCTAATCCAACATTCAAACCTATTCGTATTGGAATAAGCGAAGCGTCTTTTTGAAGATCTACATCTGTATTTGTGCCTGTTACTTGGGTAGTAACGCCATTTTTTTTGATTTTAGTGTATTCATCATCTGCTTTAATTTTTGTTCTTATACCAAGGTCTATACCAAATTGCGTAAAGTATTTGAAACCGCTGTATTCCTGTGTCATCATTTTTAATGTAAGAGGAATTGTTATGTAAGTAGTTTTGATTTTTCTTTTAGTGATTCCACCATATCCTATGTTATTGTTTCCATACATGGCGGATGTATCGCTTCCGTCTTTCAATTCTACTAGTGCGCCATCTTTATCTGTTATGTAGCCTATTTCATAATTGTTGTTTGGGTCATTTTTGTAGGTTATTGTTCCATTTTCAAGATCGCCTCCGATGCCTGTGTAAAAGTGAATAATATCAGACAATTTAAACTCTGTTACCAGGCCAAATCCAAATCCAAAATTCATACCTCCACCTAGTGTATTTTTATCTTTTGATTTTATCCATGTGGGTTGAGGCGATATTCTGACGCCAAAACGAAATTTTTTATCAAAGTTATTGTTCGTAGTGTTTTGAGCGAAGATGAAACTTCCCACGCCGGATAAAAACATTACATAAACCACTAATTTTTTCATAGTATTGCGTTTTTTGCCAGCCCAAGTATATGAAATTTATCTTTGAAAATAAAATTTTATTTCTTCCTTTTTTAATGGCATACATCGCATTTACTTCTTGTAAAAACACTGAAAAAGAAATTGAAGATATTCCCATCAAAAAAATTCAATTAGAGTCTTTTGAAGATGAAATTTTTTCTGTAACAGAAGATAATTTTAAACAAAAAGATTCATTGTTAGCAAGGAAGTTTTTTCCTTTTTATCAGTATTTTATTAGAGACATTGTGTATATTGGTCAAAAAGAAGATAGTGCTGATACTTTACTATTAAATTTCATTGATGATAAGGACATTCGTTATACTTACAATGAAACAAAAAAAATATTCACCAGAGAAGTCAAAAAATCTATTGAAGAATCAATTAATAAGTTACACCAACATATTCAATTTTATTTTCCCAGCAAACGATTGCCCAAAAGATACCTTACATTTGTCAGTGGATTTAATTATCAGATTATTTATCCTGAAAATTCAGACATTATAGGTATAGCAACAGATATGTATTTGGGCAGTAATCATCAGGTATATCAATGGCTACAATGGCCTCAGTATAGAATTAAGCAACTTCAAAAGGAATTTATTCCGGTGGATATTGCAAAAGCGTGGTTTTTTACTCAATACCCTCCGGGTAAATATAATAAGCTGTTAGAGCATATAATGTATGATGGAAAAATCATTTATGCATTGAAAAAATTATTGCCTGATACTCACGATACGCTTATATTTTCCTATTCTCTGAAACAATTAAGTTACTGTAAAAAGTTTGAAAAAAATTTATGGGGATATTTTGTAGAAGAAAAAAAACTGTATGATAATTCCCCTAAAACCATCTCTATGTTTTTGAA
>DAHXOV010000211.1 GCA_027364695.1 bacterium | reverse complement strand
AGCTGGTACTTCTTGAGATACACCGACCCTGCCAATCATCAGATATGTGCAGATACAAAAGCAACCAATTATTGGAATCAAGTAGATGTGTATGTAGGTGGTGCAGAACACGCAACGGGACATTTGTTGTATGCAAGATTTTGGACAAAGTTTTTATATGATTTAGGCTATATAAGTTTTGAAGAACCTTTTCACAAACTTATCAATCAAGGTATGATATTGGGCAATAGTGCTTATGTATATAGATTAGGTACAAATACTTATGTATCTTTTGATGTGATAAATTCTCTTGGTACAGAAGAAAAAAAAATAATTAAAATACATGTAGATGTCAATGATGTGGATGAAGAGGATTTTGTAAGCATAGAAAAATTAAAAAACAAAGCACAGATATATGGTGAAAATCTGAGCTTTATCTCTCCACATCAAGATAAATTATTGTGTGAAAGAGAAATTGAAAAAATGTCCAAATCAAAATGGAATGTAATTAACCCTGATGATCTTATAGAGCAGTATGGCAGCGATACTTTCAGATTGTATGAAATGTTTTTAGGTCCTGTTGAACAGCATAAACCTTTTATCATGAATGGAATTACAGGTACTCACAATTTTCTAAAGAAATTGTGGCGTCTTTATTTTTCAAAAGGATATTTTTATTTATCTGATGAAAAAGCAAACAAAGAAGAACTAAAAATATTTCATAAAACCATCAAAAAAATCAGAGAAGATGTTGAAAAGTTTTCTTTTAATACTTGTGTGAGCACATTCATGATTTTAGTAAATCAACTGAATGAATTAAAGACGCATAAAAGAGAAGTACTGGAGCCGCTGATAATACTCATTTCGCCATTTACTCCTTGTATTTCCGAATATCTTTGGTCTATGGCAGGACATCACGATTCTGTAGTTGAGGCTCCTTATCCTAATTATATTGAAGAATATATAGTGGATAGCACTTTTAATTATCCCATTTCATTCAATGGAAAAACAAGATTTAATTTGGAAATACCCCTCAATATCCCAAAAGAACAAGTGGAGCAAATTGTACTTTCTCACGAATTGACGCAGAAATACCTTAACAACAATAAACCTAAGAAAGTTATTTTTGTAGAAAAAAGAATTATCAATTTGGTTGTTTGAGTTAAACAGGAACATCCATTCATCATTCCAACAATTTTATTTATTGGGGCCTTCTGTTACCATTTCAATAAAATAACTTGAAATTCAATTCATTTAATTAAATTAAATTGAATGCTTATGAAATAAAAAAATACACGAATAGATAGCAACTTGTACTACTCTTCACTTTCTAATTCTCCGCGGATTTTAATTTCTAAAATGGGTGTATTCTCTGTAAGTTTTATTTGACACGATAAGCGAGATGTAGGAAATACTTCAGGCAAGGTATCTAACATGTTTAATTCATCGTTAGACGGCTCGGTAAGAAGTTCATAGTTTTTCATTATCTCCACATGACAAGTAGCACACAATGCCATTCCACCACAAGTAGCCATAATAGGATAACCACTGGCTTTTAGGAATTCCATCAAACTGATTCCAAGACTCAATGGCGCCTGCAATTTTTTTTTTCGATTGTTTTTATCTGTTATAATAATGCTAATTTCTTTCACTTATTTTTCTATTAAAAATCAAACCGTCCACGATGATCTTCTATATTGGCTTTTTCTTTCAGGGCATTATATACTTCATATTCTGCACGACTTCCCCACATTTGACTGTTTTGTTTTTGCAACATTTTTATATCTGTACCAGCTTCCATTACTTCATTGGTTTTTATTACTACAAATATTCCATTTTCTCCTTTGATGGGTTGAGAGAGTTTATTCAAGGGTAAAGAATAAGCAGTGCCTATAAGTACGTCTTCTCTTCCTGTTCCAAAGACATTAAAGGAATTGAAAACCAAGTTATCTTGCTTTTGAGTAGCTATTTTAAGATTGTTTGCCAATGTTGTCATATCTGATGTTTTTTGTCCGTTGAATTCTTTCATTATTTTTTCTGCTTTTTTATCTCTGACAACTCTTGTAACAACATCCTCTTTTACTTCATCGAGTGGCAAAATACCTTTGTCTTTGATATGTGTGAGTTTGGCCACAATAAATTTGTTTTTGAATTCAAATACAGGAGACACATCTCCCTTTTTTGCTTTATACACCCAACGAGAAAATTCTTTGGCATTTTCAAGCCCTGGTAAGTAACTGTCTCCTTCGTGAATATTTTCCAGTATTCTTTTAGATAATTTCATTTCTTCTATGCCTTTGTCAAAAGCATCGGCTGTATTATATTTTCCTGCAAAAGAAGCAGCCTCTGAATAGTATTTGTTGAAAGTTTCCTGACTTGGTAATAGCTCTTTGTATATTTGTCCTACTCTGTAACTCAAATGTTTGTTTTTAGATACATCTAATACTTCTATAATATGATAACCAAATTGTGTCTCTACCACAGATATATCACCTTTTTTTCCAAGTAATCCTGCATTTTTGAATGGCTCTACAAATCCTGTTGTTTCATTAAACCATCCATAATCACCACCTTTTTCAATAGAGCCTGGATCATCAGAAACAGTTTTTACCAATGTATCAAAGCTCATCTTTTTTTCTTTAATGAGTGTGAGTAAGCTATCTGCTATGACTTTGGCTCTGTCTTTTGTTCTTTGCTGGTTTTTTCTTACATCGTTTAATCCTATTAAAATATGTCTTACTCTTGCAGAATCGGCTATTTCTTGTTTGGCTATCAGTTTGTATGTCTTAAAATAATTTCCTTCTGTATAAGGTCCAAAGACGGTGCCGAGTTTTGAATCAAAAAAGCCAGTATCAGGAATAACAAGATTTTTTTTTGTGAAATTATTGATAATTAACTCCCCTCCTTCGTTATTTTCAGCAATAAAAGAAGAATCTTCTTTGACAGATGTTTCTTTGAATTTATCAGCGATCTCTTTCATATTATCTTCAATAGCCTTTATGTCTTCATCGGTAGGTATGGCGTCAAAACTCGCATATTCAACAACTCTGCTGGTAGCAGAATTATAAAATTCATATTGATGTTCTGTGTAATATCTTTCAATCTCATCTTCTGAATATTTTACATCAGCATCATGGATAACTTCATATTTTTTCATCGCATAAATAACACTCATCTTTTTATTGGTTTCTTTATCTATCAATTCTGCCAGAAATTTTGGCGTGTATAGTGACCTTTTAATTAAATTAGAATATTTTTCTGCTTTCCTGTAGTCGGTGATTGCTTTTTCCAGACTTTTCCAGAATTTTTCTTGGTCAGGGTTCATCTGATTCACCCACATTTGTAATTTTCTGGTATCTAATGTTCCGCCAGGATTGGCCAGGCCTTCGTATACTTTACCTGTTTTTTGATCGGTCAGTTGCTGCAAAAGCAGTTGATGCGGTTCTACAAGCATCAGATAAAATAGTTCTTCTTCACTTAAACTGATACCTGCTTTTTGATATTGAGGTTGGATGACTTTTTCATTGACGAGTTGTGTCCATATATTTTCAATAATGTTCTTTTTCATTTTATCATCAATGTTTGCATTGGGGTTCATTTGCATAATGCTATTCATCTGTTGATTGATGAGGTTTTGAAAATCAATATAGTCAATTTTTTCACCATTAATAGCGCCTACTGTTCTTTCATCGGAACTAAATATATTTCTTCCAGAACCTAACAATGCTTCCAAAATGAATATCAAAAGCGCCAAGCCTGTTAATCCTACTAGTAATCCTGTTCTTTTTCTAATGCTTTCTAAAATACTCATAATAAAGTTTTAAGGCGGCGAATGTAAGAAAAATTTTGTAGCAAAATGAATGCATAATGTAAAAATGTTTATGTTTGCCCAAAAATATATTTTATGTTCAAGAAAGATGAATTCTACAAATATGCTATGAAGCAAAAAGGAATGAGCAGTTTAAGTTTACACCGTTATCAATCTCGTTTTAATGCCTCTATGACGCCATATATTATAGAGGAAAGACAGTTGAATGTTGCACAAATGGATGTGTTTTCAAGGTTGATGATGGACAGAATCATCTTTTTAGGTACAGGTATAGAC
>DAHXOV010000201.1 GCA_027364695.1 bacterium | reverse complement strand
ATACCCTCTAACCCCTATGATGCAAAAGGATTACTCAAATCTGCCATTCGAGATAACGACCCCGTGGTATTTATGGAAAGTGAACTTATGTACGGCGATAAAGGAGAAGTTCCCGAAACAGAATACCTTATCCCACTTGGATTAGCCGATATAAAAAGACAAGGTACAGATGTTACCGTCGTTTCATTTGGCAAAATTATTAAAACCGCCTATAAAGCCGCTGAAGAACTAGACAAAGACGGCATTTCCACCGAAATCATTGACTTACGAACAGTAAGACCTGTTGATTATGCTAGCATCATTGAATCTGTAAAAAAAACCAATAGATTGGTCATAGTAGAAGAAGCATGGCCACTGGGCAATATATCTACAGAAATTACTTATATGGTACAAAAACAAGCATTTGACTATTTAGACGCTCCTATTGTTCGCGTGGTCTCTGCAGATACTCCCTTACCCTATGCTCCCACACTCATTCAAGAATCTTTACCTAATCCAGAAAAAATAATCAAAGCCATTAAAAGAGTATTATACAAAGATTAACACATCCCATTATATTTATGCCAAAAATCAATTTTTCTGACACTGAAACTGCCTTTCAATATAAGAGCACTCCACAATTAAAACAAGCCTACCAATTATTCAAAATTTTATCTTACCCGTCATTGGTTAATACAGGAGCTATTTTTGCGCCTGTGTTTGTACATTTCGGAGGAAGGTATTTTATCAAGAAAACCATCTATAAACAATTTGTAGGTGGTGAAACACGAGAAGAATGTGCAAATACAATCCATACTCTCGCTCAATATCACATCAGTTCTATTTTAGATTATAGTGTAGAAGGGGAACAAAATGAAAACAACTTTGACAACTGTAAAAATGAAATCATCCAAAATATTCTATTCTCAAAAGACAAAGCATACATCCCATTTTGCGTATTTAAGCCCACAGGGATGATTCGTTTTACTTTATTTGAAAAAATAAGTGCCAATGCCCCATTGTCTCAAAAAGAAAGAGAGGAATGGACAAGAGGCAAAAAACGAATCTTTGAAGTATGCCAATCTGCCTATGAAAATCAACAAGCTATATTTATAGATGCAGAAGAAAGTTGGATACAAAGGGCTATTGATGACATTGCAGATGAATGCATGCAAACCTTTAATAAACAAAAGTGCATTGTACTTAACACTTTTCAATTGTATCGTACAGATCGCCTGCAGTTTTTAAAAGACAGTTTATACAAAGCGAAGCAAAATCATTATTTATTAGGCGCCAAACTGGTACGAGGTGCATACATGGAAAAAGAAAGAGAAAGAGCCGCTAATAAAAATTATCCATCGCCCATATATCCCAACAAATCAGCTACTGACAAGGCATACAACGATGCATTGTATTTTTGTGTTCAAAACATAGATAACATCACATTGTGTGCTGGTACGCACAATGAAGAAAGTTCGCAATACCTGGTTGATTTAATGGAACAATACAAAATAGAAAAAAACGATACACATATTTATTTTTCCCAGCTACTCGGTATGAGCGACCACATTAGTTTTAATCTGGCAAAATACGGGTATAATGTAGTAAAATATGTCCCCTATGGGCCTGTAAAAAATGTCCTTCCTTATCTTATACGCAGAGCACAGGAAAACACCAGTATTCAAGGACAAACAGGAAGAGAACTTTCACTCATCACTCAGGAATTAAACAGAAGAAAGAAAAAATAATTATTCTGTTTTACGTTAATGAAGATTGTAAGTCAATATAAAAGATCTGTTTTCAATAGAACAGAAAAAGAAAAAGACGCTTATACTAAAATTATTTTGCAAGGCAGAAAATCTATCCTAAATAAATAGAAAAATTAATCTTTGCCATTGACTAAATAGGAAAAATGCAGTATTATTGCAAAAAATAATACTATGAGCGGATTAAAAAGAGTCATGGCTTTCGTTACAAGTAAAGAAGCAAAATTATTTAATAAAGAGAATGGAGAAGTAACAATTGAAGTCATAGAATCTCCTATCTCTCTAAAAGACGACAAAATACCAGGAGAAACAAAAGATACATTTAAATTTTCTGCTACTCATGCCTCTAACAATGAACACAAAAAAAACAACCAGCATATTCATGAAGAACACCAATACTTCAAAAAAATTGAAGAAAAATTAGCTCAATATGATATTATTTATCTTACGGGCCCTGGTACACTGAAAAATAAATTAAATAACTATCTTACGGAAAACAAAAAATTTGCTGAAAAGTCTGTCTTTGTAGAGCCCGCCGGGAATCATCTCACGGAAAAACAAATGCTTGCCAAAGCAAAAAGTGTATTATTCTGATATATCGTAAATACTACCTATATGATAGATAAATTCAATCAATCAACACACCCACTCAGAAAATATGGAGTTTATAATAATATTTTGGAAACGATTGGAAATACTCCACTCGTAAAAGTCAATAAAATTACAAAAGACCTGCCAGGAGAATTTTATATTAAAGTAGAAACCGTTAATCCTGGTAATTCTATTAAAGACAGAATGGCAATCAAAATGATTGAGGAGGCTGAAAAACAAGGTCTTCTAAAACCCGGAGGTACCATCGTAGAAGGCACCAGTGGAAATACAGGCATGGGGCTTGCCATTGCTGCTGCATTAAAAGGATACAAATGTATCTTTACCACCACCGACAAACAAAGCAAGGAAAAAATTGATGCGCTGCGTGCTTTCGGTGCTGAAGTCATCGTATGCCCTACAGATGTAGAACCAGAAGATTCAAAATCATACTATTCTGTCTCTTCACGGTTAACAAAAGAAATACCAAACGCATGGAAAGCCAATCAATATGACAACTTAAGTAATACTCAAGCCCATTATGAACAAACAGGTCCTGAAATATGGGAACAAACACAAGGCAAAATCACTCATCTTATTGTAGGAGTGGGAACAGGTGGTACTATCAGTGGCACAGGCAAGTTCCTCAAAGAACAAAATCCAAATATCAAAGTCATCGGAATAGATACTTATGGCTCTGTATTTAAAAAATATAAAGAAACAGGCATATTTGACAAAAATGAAATATATCCGTACATCACAGAAGGTATAGGGGAAGACTTCTTACCTCAAAATGTGGACTTCAGTATCATTGACCACTTCGAAAAAGTAACAGATAAAAACGCTGCTATCATGACCAGACGCATCACAAAAGAAGAAGGTATCTTTGCAGGAAATAGCGCGGGGGCTGCTATGGCTGGCATACTGCAGATAAAACAGTTCTTTGATAAAAACAGTTTTGCTGTCATCATTTTCCACGACCATGGGTCCCGCTATATGGCAAAAATGTTTAATGATGACTGGATGAGAGAAAGAGGATTTTTATCTTTTTCAAAACCAAAAGCAATTGATCTCATCCAAGCGCATAAGCACTTAAAACTTATTACCATACAAGCACACCAGTCTGTTAAAGAAGCGCTCACGCTCTTACAAAAATATGATATTTCTCAAATACCTGTAATGAGAGACCATGAATTTGTAGGGTCATTGAATGATAATGCATTGTATCAAAATATCATTCATCAGCCTGATTTGAAGAATGCCACTGTAAAAGATGTGATGCAAGCGCCTTTTCCTATTGTAGAACAATATACCAGTATAGATGAAGTTGCCAAACTTATTGATAAAGAAAACAATGCCGTTCTTGCAAAAGACATGCTTGGAGAATATCACATCATTACTAAGTACGATCTTATTCAGGCTATTGGCAGCGCCTCTATAAATATCTAATCTTCCATATACTATTTTTTTTATCCCGTAAATTTTTATTTTCCTCAGACTTTGTAGAGTTTAAAAATATTTTTTAAATTTTATGACGCCAATCTCTTATCTCTGCTTTCTATTTGTTTAAAATAATATCCTTTTCATGATCTTTTTCTATTTCTCTCAAAACAAACAACAATCTATCCATCATTTCATTTGTAATATCTCTATGTGTTACCATTCTTATTATGTGTTTACCAAAAGAAGAGACTCTCACTCCTTTTTCTTTTAATTTTTCCTCCAACTTTAAAGGATTTATATCTGCCATCAATTCAAATATGATGATATTGGTATGAACGGGCTTGATGTGCTTTACATATCTAACATTTCTCAAGACGTCGTATATTTTTTTTGCGTTCAAATGATCCCTTTTCAGGTCAGTGATATGATATTTTAAGGCATACCTACCTGCGGCTGCCAGTATTCCTACTTGTCTCATTCCACCACCCATCTGTTTTCTTATCCTTCTTGCTTTTTTTATATCTTCCTTGCTTCCTACTAACAAGCTCCCTACAGGTGCGCCCAGTCCTTTTGACAAACATACTGATATAGTATCACAGTACGCTCCAACATCTGCTGCTGTATAATCGTTTTCTACAATAGCATTAAAGATTCTTGCTCCATCAATATGTAACTTTAAATTCTTATTTCTTGACAAATGATAAATGTTTTTGATGTTGTCTAATGAATAATAAGTTCCACCGGCTCTGTTACATGTATTTTCTATAACTATTAATGATGTTTTTGTGAGCCAGTCTGCATCTGTATTAACTTGTGGCTCTATTATTTCAGGATATAATATACCATCTGTAGTATTTATTAGCTTGGGTTGAATACCTGAATGCACGGCCATCCCACCTGTTTCATAATGATAAATGTGAGCATGTATGTCGCATATTACTTCATCTCCTGGTTGTGTATGAATACGTAATGCTATTTGATTACTCATTGTACCACTTGGGCAAAATAAAGCGGCTTCTTTTGAAAACATGGATGCTAGCTGTTGTTCTAGTTTGTTTACAGTTGGATCTTCTGTAAATACATCATCTCCTACCTCTGCCTGCATCATATATGCAAGCATTTCTTTTGTTGGTTTAGTTACTGTATCGCTTCTCAAATCAATCATTGAATTCATGGCTTCCTGTTTATTGTCGTTTTTGTTTTTCAAAATAATTCAGGATTTCTTTTGCAGGTCCTGATAACCGACCATTAGTGCTTCTTATGGCTTGTATTAAATATTTTCTCACATTTTCATCTATGTAATTTATTTTGACCAAGGCATTAAAAGCATTTATTCTGGTATGAAATTCAAATGATGGAGAACTGTACAATATTATCTTTTTTAATGCTTTTTTGTCTTTGGTGGTAAGATACTCTATTGATAGCGATGCAATTTCAATATTTCTATCATTTGACTTCAATTTGTTTGAGCTGTCTATTATTTTCTGATACTCATTAGGGAAATTATCATACAAGATCCACATTAGTTTTTCAATATTAAGATAGGATTTTGTAGTGTTCAAAGCGCTGAAGAATTCCGGCTTTAGGTTGAAAGGAATTTTTTTTGTGTTTTCTATAACTGCTCTATTTACAATAGGGTGCGCTTTTAGTAAAGCGTTTCTAATGATCTCTACACTATTTGCATTGACAGTATCGTACAACAATTGTTTCACTATTTCTGCCTTCATAGCGTGAAAAGACTCTTGATAGTATCGTTCCTGTAAAATATCTCTTTTTTTATCCATTGATATTGTTCTCATTTCTACCAAAGCATCGTACCTATCTAATATATTAACTGCCTTTGCTAACTGATTTTTTAGCATATCTAATGGTTTTTCAAATGTTACTTTTTTCAATATGTTGCTGTTAGGATCAAATAATACATAAGCAATACTTTTATTTTTTGGAAAACTAATTTCTACTGCTGCCTCCTTGTCTTCAATCATCGCCCTTTTATTTTCAAAGCTTCCATCGGTAAAGTGTATTTCAAACTCAATAGGCATCTTAAATACATATAGATTATCTTTAAATTCTTGATTCTGTTTGATATAAAAAATTCCCACACTTTCAGATGCTTTTTCTACTCTCTCAAACTTTATTTGATAATGTGGTTCTCCTCCTCTGTATATCCATTCGTCAAAAAACCAATCTAAATATATTCCTGTTTCATTGTATATAGCCATCATCAAATCGTTTGTTTCTACATTTTGATAAGCATGTTGGTTCAAGTATCTTTTGATAGAAGCATCGAATAACTCTTTACCTGTTACATATTTTAGCATGTGTAAAACATAAGCGCCTTTGGGATAAATTCTGACAGTACCTGCTGCTGAATGTGCAATTGGGTTCAAATTTTTTTCTGATTCTTTCAATATACCATCGGTGGCTGATTTTCTATTCCAATCATAATGATCTTTGCCAAAATATTCTTTTTCTAGCAACCAATTGTAATGTGTTGCAAAACTTTCTTGTAACCATGTGTGTGCATTAGAATAGGCTGTTACATAATCGCCAAACCATTGGTGTGCTAATTCATGTGCTGCCACAGGCAAAAAATCTCTGTCATTAACAGAATATCCGTCTATCAAAAAGAAGTCGCCAAAAATGGTAGCAGTAGTGTTTTCCATTGCTCCGTATATATATTCCTGCACGGGAATAATTGAATATTTATCCCATGGATAGTTGACACCTGTTTCTTTCTCCAAAAAATCCATCATTTGTGATGAATATCTAAATGTAGTATCTGCACAATGTTCTTTATCAGGATAATAGTAAGCTGTGATTTCAATACCATTTTTACTTTTGTATTTTTTTATTTTGTAATCGCCAATAGCCAGCATAATAAGATAAGGGGCATGGGCTTTATTCATTCTGTAATGCCATTCCATTAAGTTAGATTTTAATTTCTTTTTTTCAACTAATACTCCATTAGAAATGACCTGATATTTCTGATTAAATATAATGGTAATGTCTGTTGTAATTTTATCTGACATGTCATCAAACATAGGAATCCAATGTCTATTATCTATTCCTTGTCCTTGTGTCCATATTTGCCGCATTGAAAAACTCAATGAGTCATTCCATCCTATAAAATAAATTCCTCTTTTTGGAACGCAGGTATAATCTATGCTTATAAATGCTTTCTCATCTTTGGATAATTTTTTTGGTAAATAAATTATCAATAAATTGTTTTGTTGTTTGTATGATTTAATTTTTTCATTTTGAAAGAATACTTCATCAATTTGAATATCTGCAGCATCTAATACTAAGGAATCAAGATTATTTTTCAATGACTTGAAGTAGTGTATGACTTGACCATATACCTTTGATTGAGCAGTATCAAAACTCACACGCAGTTGTAAGTGCTCATAATCTACCAAATGCTCTCTTGCTGGTTTTCCTATATCTTTGTAATAGCAAGAATATTGATTGTATTGAGATAAAACGTAATGAGCACAAAAAAAATAAAGTATTATCAATGACAGTGATTTTGTCATATTTTTTGCAGGCAAAATAGTGATTTTTATCATAATGGCTTGCTTATTTTTTTATTGTGTTTATATAATATAACTTTGCAACGAATATATTTTATGAAAACACTGACTATTGAAGAAAGAAAAAGCATAAGTCCACAATTGGTGTTGGAATTATTGATGAAAGGGAATCAAAGATTTATCAATAATCTTTCTTTGAATAAGGATCATTTGAAGATATTGTCTGAGTTTTCAAATGAGCAAAAGCCGGTTGCCTTAATCCTTTCCTGTATTGATTCCCGCGCTCCCGTAGAAATTATTTTTGACCAGGGTATTGGCGATTTATTCTCTGCAAGAGTTGCAGGAAATGTCTTAAATGAAGATATTATTGCAAGTATAGAGTTTGCAGTAAAAATGGTAGAAGTTAAATTGGTCATGGTATTAGGGCATACTAACTGTGGCGCTGTTTCTGCCTGTATCAACCAAATCAAAGATGGGCACTTGAAATATCTGGTTAATAAGATAGAACCCGTTTACTTAAAATATAAAAGCGAGATTGATAGTGAAAATAAACCTGTTGATAAACTTGCAGAATACAATGTTTTAGAAGTAGCATACGAACTCTTTAACAGAAGTGATGTTATCCGGAATTTTCTAGAACAAAAGAAGATTAAACTGATTACAGCGATGTATCAATTAGATACAGGAAAAGTAAGTTTGATAAAAGAGATTGATACGGTATAATGCTTCTTCTTACTGTTTTGTTTTTTTAATTATAATAAAAAATTATCAACCTCCTGTATTATATAACATTTAGCCCTCTTTAAGTAAAATCAACACATACATTTTTGTCTTCATTAAAAAAGTCCAATATTTTAAAACCTCCTTCTCTGCCCACCCCCGATGATTTCATTCCTCCAAATGGTGTTCTTAAATCTCTGTTTAACCATGTATTTATCCATATTATGCCATTCTCTAATTGATGGGCTATTTTATGGGCACGATTTAAATTTTCTGTCCATATTGTAGCTGACAAACCATATTCTACAGCATTTGCCATCATCATTACTTCTTCTTCTGCATCAAAAGGTGTAATAGTTACTACTGGTCCAAAGATTTCTTCCTGATTGGTCCTGCATTTGTAATCAAGTCCTTCGATTATAGTAGGTTCTATGTAATATCCATCTTGATAAGGGTCCGAAAGTATTTTTCTTTTTCCTCCGCATAATATATTTCCACCTTCTTGTTTTGCCAACTCAATGCAGGATAAAATTTTATTCATGTGTTGTTCTGATACCACTGCGCCTATTTGAGTCGCGTCCTCTAAAGGCGGTCCTGTCTTCAAATCTTTTACTTTTTCTACAAAATCGTTTTTAAATTGCTCATATAATTTTCTTTGTACAAAAATTCTTGAACCGCATAAGCATATTTGTCCTTGATTGGCAAATGATGATTGTATGGTAGTCTTCAGCATTTTATCGTAATTACAATCTGCAAATATGATATTAGGGTTTTTACCTCCGAGCTCCAATGATAATTTTTTGAACATTGGTGCAGCAATAGATGCAATGCTTTTTCCTGTTTTAGTCCCTCCTGTAAAGGATATTGCTCTGATTTTAGGGTGTTCCACAATGCTTTGACCTACTTTATATCCATCACCATGTACAATATTTAATACACCGGCTGGGAGCCCTGCTTCAATACATATTTCAGAGAGTAAATAAGCGGTCATTGGCGTAATTTCTGATGGTTTGGCTACCACCGTACATCCTGATGCTAAAGCCGGGGCTATTTTCCATGTAAATAAGTACAAGGGCAAATTCCAAGGCGAAATGCATCCAGCTACACCTATTGGTTGCTTGTAAGTATAATTTAATGATTTATTTTCGTTGATGTAAGATTGTGAATAGTAATGTAAAATCGCTGTGGCATAGAATCTAAAGTTGGTTGATGCCCTTGGAATATCTACTTTTTTTGCTAATTTGAAAGTTTTGCCATTATCTACTGTTTCTGCGTATGCCAAAAAATCTGTTTTTTTTTCAATGAGGTCTGCAATTTTGTTTAAATACTCATATCTTTTTTGATGAGACAATGTACTCCAGCTTGGAAATGCGTCTAAAGCAGCATTGGTAGCCATTTTCACATCATTTGCATCACTGTCGGGGGTAAGTGAATATTCTTTTCCTATAGATGGGTTGATATTGGGAATATAATTCTTACTTATTGATTCTACAAATTGTCCATTGATATAATTCAAAATTTTATCTGGAAGTTGAAACATGCTTAGTATTCTAATTTTAAATAGTTGTCATAGACTCATCCCTTCAAATTCAATAATTTAATCGCCTCTTTTTGATTCTCTGTAACCTTAAAAATGGTATTTAATTTAGTAATCAATATAAGTTCGTCAATTTTTTTATTGAGATGATAC
>DAHXOV010000188.1 GCA_027364695.1 bacterium | reverse complement strand
AAAATATACCGTGTCATTCCATGAGATAATGCGTTTATTCAGTGTATTGCCTCCTTCTATAGAACCCGCCGCCACAGGGCATATTATGGAACAACAAGAAATGGCAAAAAAAATATTGGAAAACGGATGGGCATACGAAGTGAACGGTACAATATATTTTGATGTGGAAAAATTTGCCAAACACTATGATTATACAGCGCTTACGGGAAGAAATTTGGAAGAACTTTTAAACAATACAAGAGCACTGAGCGGACAAGAGGAGAAAAAAGGACGTTTGGATTTTGCTTTATGGATAAAGGCAAAACCACAACATTTAATGCAATGGAATAGCCCTTGGGGAAAAGGATTCCCAGGCTGGCACATAGAATGCTCTGCAATGAGTACAAAGTATCTGGGAGAAGAGTTTGACATACACGGAGGAGGAATGGATCTGGCACCAACGCATCATACCAATGAAATAGCACAGAACATTGCTTATTGTGACAAGCAGCCTGCAAAGTATTGGTTACACACAAATATGCTCACACTCAACGGGAAGAAAATGAGTAAATCTTTAGGTAATGTGATTTTACCCTTAGAGTTAATCAGTGGAAGCAATGCCTTGCTTCCAAAAGGATTTAGCCCTGCAGTCATTCGTTTCTTTATGATGCAAACACATTACCGAAGCACTTTGGATATTACACTGGATGCTCTGAATGCAGCAGAAAAAGGGTATGAAAGGTTGGTAGAAAGTTTTTCTTCATTAGATGAAATAAAAGCAACAGAAGCATCTGATGTAAATATAGAAGAATATGAAAACAGGTGTTATGCTGCAATGAATGATGACATCAATACGGCAGTGTTGATAGCAGAATTATTTGAAATTGCAAGAATCATCAATAAAGCCAAAGAAGGACATCTAAGATTGAGCGAAAAAGATGTAAAGAAATCAAAAGCAATATGGAAAGTTTTTTTCTATGATATTCTAGGTATATCTGAACAAGTGGAAAGCAATAATGAAGTATGGATAAAAAAACTAAATGCCGTGATAGAAATTTTGATAGAAATCCGGACAGAAGCAAAGAAAAATAAAAATTATATCTTATCAGATACTATTAGAGATAAATTGAGCTCCATAGATATACAAATGAAAGATCTGCCCGAAGGTACAAAGTGGAGTATAAAAGTATAATAAAAAATATTAAATTTATCAAAAACACTTAAAGAATATGGTATTGTATGTGGCATTTTGATTTAAGTGCAAATAAAAAGTTTTTAAGTATTGCTGCTATATTGGTGTATAGCGGTGTTTGGGCACAAGACAATGTGGTTTCAAAGCAAGTTGTTTTAAGTAATGATTACAATGAATTATTGCAAGAGTGGAACATACTTTATCCATCAGAAAAGGCACATACTGCCTATAAACCCGTTTTATATTCGTCTATTCAAAATTTTTCAGATAGTATTTTTAAATGGAGAGCATATCCAAAAATAAAATCTTTAGCCTTATCACAAGTATTAAATGATGCTCCTAATAAAAGAAATCAGTATCAATTGCAAGTACTTCCTATTATTCATTCTATCCAAGGATACGATGGAAAATTTACTTCTGAGAATGGTATGGGTACACAGGTATATTTAAATATCAATAATGATTTTACAGCTTATGGGATGGTGAGTGGCTATCGTTCTTCTTTTCCTTATTTTATAGATACTTCTGTGTATATGAATCAATTTATTAGAAATATTGATTTTCCAAATCGTGTTCAGAAAAACAGTTATACTTATTTGTATTGGAATGCTTATGCTTCTTATAGCAAATCATATTTTAATTTTCAGTTAGGAAACGGAAAGATGTTTGTAGGAAATGGGTATAGATCCTTATTACTGTCAGATATTGCTATGCCATACCCTTATTTGAAGTTGCAGGTTAATTTTTGGAAGATACAATACAACGTGTTTTATTTATTGCTGCATCATTATGTCCCTGGGAACGACTTGAACACTATACAAAAAAAATATGCTACTATGCATACATTATCGTGGAATGTAAGTAAGCGTTTCAATGTGCTGTTTTTTGAAAATGTTGTATGGCAAGGGAATAATGCGTATAGGAACAGGGGTTTTGATCCTGTTTATTTAAACCCTGTGATTTTTTTTAGACCTCAAGAATATCAGCAAGGCTCGTCAGACAATGTCATGATGGGCATCAATATAAGTTATACTATTCCTAAGCGGGCACAGTTGTATGGACAATTGGCCTTGGATGAGTTTTATCTGAAAGAAGTTCGTGCAGGTAACGGATGGTGGGCAAATAAGCAAGCATGGCAATTGGGCGTATATCTTTTGAATTTTTTTGGGGTGAAACATTTAAATGCACGAATAGAATATAATGAGGCAAAACCTTATACTTATTCACACGGAGCGCCCGAACAAAATTATGCTCATTTTGGCACGCCACTAGCACATCCATTTGGTGCAAATTTCAGAGAATTTGTAATAGATTTGAATTACTCATACAAAAAGTGGGGTATCAGATTTCATGAAGTGTATGCAGAAATTGGAAGAGATAGTTTGTCAGCAAAAAGCAATGTAGGACAAAATATATTTTTATCTTATACCACTCGTGGAAAAGAATATGGAAATTATACATTGCAAGGGATAAGGACCTATTTTAATCATTTGCAAATGGATGTTTCTTATCTATTGGTGCCTGTGATGAATTTGAAGTTTCAACTGGGTTTGGTATATCGTACAGAAACACAAGTATTGTACAAATATCAAAATTGGTGGGTATTTGGAGGGTTGAGTTGTAACGTATTTAATTTTTATAGGGATTATTGAGGTAATACTTGAATTGTCTCAGGTGTTTGGATATTAAAGAAAGTATTTATTTTTTCAATTACTTGTTCTAGTATGACGTCTGGGCAAGAAGCACCGCCCGTAAGAATGAGTTTTATTTCTTGCTGATGTAAAGGAAGGTAATGCTCTGTTTGAACAATGCTCTTTGATTGCAAATCAAAATGACG
>DAHXOV010000185.1 GCA_027364695.1 bacterium | reverse complement strand
TGCCATCATACACTGTTACTGTTTCTGATGGATGCACCGTACCCGATGCTGATATTGTGGTAACATTAAGTGTGCATGCTTTACCAAGAGTAAATTATACAACAGATACTCAGCAAGGATGCGAACCTCTTACCGTAAAATATACGGCTGTATCTTATGGAATCAATGATTTATACTTTTGGACATTTGATAACGGACAAAACGCAACAGGATTAAATGCTTCTAATACATACACAGCAGGAGTGTACTCTACGACATTGAATATAGTAGATCAGAATGGTTGTAGATCGGATACATTGGGGGTGAAAGATGTTACAGTATTTCCTACACCTATAGCCGATTTTAGTCCATCTCCATCAGTAGTAAATAATCTTGAGCCAATTGTTTATTTTAATAATTCATCTATTGGTGGAACATTTTTTCAGTGGAACTTTGGGGATCCTTCATCAAATAGCAATCTCAGTAATGAGGTATCTCCTGTACATTATTACGAAAATGCAGGGTTTTATGATGTAGCTTTATTTGTAAGTAATGAATTTGATTGCAGAGATAGCGCTTATAGGAAAGTAGAAGTTAAGTATAGTTTTTCAATATTTATTCCAAATGTCTTTACGCCTGATGGAGATGGACTAAATGATGCTTTTCATGTAAAAGGTATAGGTATATCTGAAAAGGACTTTTTAATGAAAATATATAACAGATGGGGACAAGTTATTTTTCAAAGTACAGATATATACCAGGGATGGGATGGAACCTATAACGGACAAAATGTGCAAGATGGGGAATATGTATATTACATAGAATTAAAACCGGTCATCTCTGGCAAAAAAAATGATATCAGAATATTTCAAGGAAAGGTATTTTTATTTAATAAAACGAAAGCCACGAGATATTAAAAAACAAGTCTATGCGTGATATAGTAAAGAGATTAGTAGTTATTTTGATGTGCTGTTTATCAGGCATATTATGTTCTCAAAACATTAAGTTTGTAAAAAAATACTCATTTCCTGGAATGAATGGTGGATTAGGTACCAATACTACCAGCGATGGAGGTGTAGTGATTACAGGGCAACACGAAGCAGGAGGGCGTTGTAATGTTTATGTAGCAAAAATAAATAAGTGTGGCGCTTTACAATGGTACAGAACCTATGATTTTGGAAATTCAGCCGGAGGGTTAAGTATTACAGAAACATCCGACGGGAATTTAGTCATTGGTGGAGCTGCTGATCTCACTGCCAGTGGCTACGATTGGTTAGTCATGAAAGTAGATGGCAACAACGGTAATCTGATATGGCATGATTTTTGGCGAGATGTCCCCTTAGCTACTAATACAGAATGGGCACAGAGTATTACAGAATTACCGAATGGCAATCTGGCTGCGGCTGGAGGTACTTCTATGTGGTATGGGGAACCCAATGATGCTGGTATTAGTTTTTATAATGCTGCGGGAACTTATCTCTACACTAAAAAAATGGCTGGTCCAGGTTATGATATGTTTCATTCTATTGCTCATAATGGGACATATATTTATGCTATTGGATCGACAGAATCATTTGGTGCAGGTTGCTTTGATATTTTTGTAGTAAAAATGGACCTGAATGGAAATGTATTATGGATAAAAGTATATGGTACTAGTCAAAAAGAGGGATTTGAAAATGATTCTTTTCATCAATGTCTTCCTACATCAGATGGAGGCGTTTTAATAGCAAGCAGATTAACGGCGTCAGCGGGGAATCCTTTATTAGCTGGTCCAAGTACACAAAATGCTTTTTTAGTGAAGTTAGATATGAACGGTAATTTGCAATGGGCAAAAACATACGGATTAGGTGGATGGGACGCTCAATCCCAAGGTGTTATTGTACATCCAAATGGTAATATTTTATTAAGCGGTTCTACTTATGGATTTTCTGCTTTTGGTGGAAGAGAAGCTTATGTAATGGTACTCAATCCATTTGGTATTCCTATAAAAGCTAATGTTTATGGGTTTTCTGGTGCAGATTCCTTTATGGGAATTTTTAATTATTCTGGCAGAAGGGTACTTTGTGTAGGGAACAGTGAAATTGGGGGTGATTTTGATCCATTTATTGTAGTAGCTGATAGTTTAGGACAATTTCCTGGCTGCCCTATCACAACTACTTTTACTCCATCTTTTAAAGACATCACCGCCAGCATTATTACCAATACTGTTTCATCTCAAGTTTATTGGCAGTATCATAATGTCTCTCAATATACACAACCCCCTGTAGTAAGTCCAGTATTTCCGACAGATAATTTTATTTGTGCAAGTTGCAATGCTATTACTCCTACATTTACAGTGAGTAAATCTAATTTGTGCGTGGGGGATTCATTAAAAATTACTAATACGACTCCTGCTAACGATGCTTGTTTAGAATGGTTCATCAATGGGTCTCCTATCAATCCTCAGACAAATGATACTACTGTGGTTTACAATACACCTGGTACCTATACACTTTCTATGCAAACTACTTGTGGCACCACTGTATTAGTAAGTTCACAAACAGTACAAGTATGGCCACAGTTGAGCATTACAGCAGTTACCAACAGCGTAAGTTGTTATGGTGGGACAAACGGCAGTGCCACTGTGAATATATCAGGAGGCATGCCTCCTTATACTTATTTTTGGTCACCCTCAGCACAAACCACAAGTGTATTAACAGGTGTTCCTATGGGTCCGTATACAGTCACTATAAACGACGCAGGCGTATGTGGCTCTACATATACAACAGTGAATATTCCTCAACCTATATCTCCTCCTGGTCTTACAATTTTACAAACATCTTCTATATCGTGTTATGGAGCTAATGACGGGAGTGTAGCAGTGAATGGATACGGTGGTACAGGAACCCTGAATTATTCATGGATACCAAGTGGCATGACCTCGGCCACAGTTACTAATTTATCCCCTAATATTTACACAGTCAGTGTTACAG
>DAHXOV010000171.1 GCA_027364695.1 bacterium | reverse complement strand
GGATAAGGCGGGGCAAAAGGAATAGAAACAACACTGTAAGAAGTGGTTTCTCCGATATTGAAGGCAGAGGCTGTTAAAGTTACACAGGGTGAACTGCCACAACCTACAGAAGGAGAGCTGGCAGATGCAATAATGTTAGGGCAGCCAGGCTGAGCGTTTATTTGATAAGAAATAAGAATAATTGAAATAAATCCGAGAATGTTTTTTGTTAGTTTCATAAACTAATTACTTTAAGTCTGTTGTGGTGCAAAATTAACGCCAATGTATGTTAAATCAAAAATTAATTTTCAGCAAATACTTTTTTGAGAATTTCAGAAATGCGTGCAGCAGGGTTCTTTCTGATATTTTTTTCTTCGTCAGCAATCAAAATAAAAAGTCCATAAATGGCTTTTTCGGTTACATATTTGTCTAAGTCGGGGTTATATTTTTTTTGGTGAGGGAGCTTGTTGTATGCACTTACTAATGGTTTCCAATAGCTAGTAACTTTTGCTTGCTGAATAGATTTTTTTACCACTGGTAAAAATTTTTGATACAAAGAATCATAAGTTGTCTTTTTTAGGTAATATGTGGCAGCAGTATCTGCACCTTTTAATATATTCATAGCATCACTTATATTCATTTGTTTGATGGCATGGATGAAAATGGGGGTGGCTTCTTTGGCGGCATATTCAGCTGCACGGTTGAGGGAAGTTTCAAAAGTATTGACTTTTTCAGCAAAACCATATTTGATAAGAAGATCTTTCATGTTTTTAGCTTCAGGAGGAAAGGGGATAAATAAGAGATAGTTTTTCAGATAGCCATCTGTTTTGGATGAAATACTTACAGCCGATTGAGTCCCCACACTTAATGCTTCTTTTAGCCCTTGAACAATTTCGTTTTCACTTAAGGCAGTTTTATTTGGAGTATATTTGTCTATGTTTTGTTCTACTTTATCTTTATTTTTTTCATAAGAATCTTCGGCTTTTTTAAGAAGGTTATCAATTTGTGCAGAAACCATATTGTTCATGCAAAGTATAATAACACCCGATATCATATATTTAGTTGTCATTAAAAAGTTTTGTGCAATATAGTGAATTTAATTGTTAGGATAGATATATTAAGGTATTTTGTTGTAAAAGGCAGTTTGTTTTGATAAATGAAACATTTTAGTTTTGCTGAAACGATAATTTTACAAACCGCACTGATAAGGAGAGCATAAAAAATGATGAAAAATAAAATGAATATGGATGTATTTTGGATATAAAAATGGTGTTGGTGAGAAATAAGAAGTCTTTGCACAATCATTTTTTCTATATTTGCCGAACTTTTTAAAGTGCATATATGACAGATAATAAAATTATAGAAGGATTGACTTATGATGATGTGTTGCTGATGCCCGCATACACCGATGTGTTGCCAAGAGAAACAGATGTTACGACTTATTTTTCGCGTAACATTAGATTAAACATCCCTATTGTATCAGCGGCAATGGATACGGTTACAGAGTATCGCTTAGCCATCAGTTTGGCAAGAGAGGGGGGCATAGGGGTCTTGCACAAAAATATGTCTATTGAAGATCAGGCATTACATGTAAGGAGGGTAAAGAGAAGTGAAAGCGGAATGATATTTGATCCTGTTACATTACCTGAAAATGCGGTGGTAGCAGATGCCCATAAAATAATGAGTGAAAATAAAATAGGCGGCATACCTGTAGTAGATAAAGAAAATAAATTGGTAGGTATTGTAACCAATAGAGATTTACGATTTGAAAAAAATAGAAAGCGCCCTATTAATCAGATCATGACACTGCGAGATAAAATAATAGTGGCGCCTCCTGGCATTGATTTGAAGAAAGCAGAAGAGATACTGCAGAAACATAAAATAGAAAAATTGCCTATCGTAGATAAGAATAATAAATTAGTTGGATTAATTACGTATAAGGATATATTAAAAGTTAAAGTACACCCTAATGCGTGCAAAGATAATTTTGGCAGATTGAGAGTAGCGGCGGCAGTGGGTATTACCGCAGATGCTTTTGACAGAGTAAATTCTTTAGTGAATGCAGGTGTAGATGCTATAGTAATAGATACTGCTCATGGGCATTCAAAAGGTGTTATTCAAACATTAAAAGATGTAAGAAAGAAGTATAAAGACATGGATATAGTAGTGGGTAATATAGGAACAGCAGAGGCAGCTTTAGAATTGTATAAAGCAGGTGCAGATGCGGTGAAAGTGGGTGTTGGACCAGGTTCTATATGTACTACAAGAGTAGTGGCTGGTGTGGGCGTACCACAATTGACTGCAATTATGAATGTGGCAAGCGCTTTGAAGAAGTATAAATTGCCTTTAATAGCCGATGGAGGAATTAGATATAGTGGAGATATTGTAAAAGCATTGGCAGCTGGTGCTTATAGCGTGATGCTTGGAAGTTTGTTTGCAGGCACAGAAGAAAGCCCTGGCGATACAATTATTTTTGAAGGAAGAAAGTTCAAGTCATACAGAGGAATGGGTTCATTGGAAGCGATGCAAAAAGGATCGAAAGACAGATATTTTCAAGATGTAGAAGATGATATTAAAAAACTAGTACCGGAGGGCATTAGCGGCCGTGTACCTTACAAAGGATTGTTATCGGAAGTGGTATATCAGTTGATTGGCGGTTTGAGGGCAGGTATGGGATATTGTGGATCAATAAATATCAAGAAACTACAAAATGCTAAGTTAATTAGAATTACAAATGCCGGATATATAGAAAGCCACCCACATAATGTTGTTATTACCAGTGAAGCGCCTAATTATACAAGATAATAATG
>DAHXOV010000110.1 GCA_027364695.1 bacterium | reverse complement strand
AGATAGAGTTGGTAGCAGATTGGATGGTATCAGAATTGGCTTGCAATATAATGGATAACATAACTAAAAAATTTGTGTAAATATAGTTTCAATTTGATTTTTATTTGCCGTATCTGACAGATAAATTTCCACAAGTTAATGTGGATAATGTATATAATGTTTGAGGAATGATTATGTTACTAAATAGGATAAGTTGACGCTGAACTTACACCAGATAAAACACAATAAGCACTGAATAATCAATGGAATGTAAAATAAAAAACCCACTCAACTGGAGAAGGCGTGTAGCCCGTACGGGAATCGAACCCGTGTTTCATCCGTGAAAGGGATGCGTCCTAACCCCTAGACGAACGGGCCAAATAAAATTTTGGAGCGGCAAATATAGGGAATGTGTTTTGAAATTTCCAAATTATATTGAAAAATTCTTCACCTTTGTAGCAAAAAAAATGAAATTAGCCCTCGTTCAGAGCCAGTTGTATTGGGAGAACAAAGAAAAAAACTTTCAACATTTTAATGCAGTAATAGATGAACAAAAAGACGAGATGGACGTGATTGTATTGCCTGAAATGTTTAGTACGGGTTTTTCAATGAATAGTCATTTGCTTGCAGAAGAAATAGGTCATACAACAACAGAGTGGTTATTAAAAAAAGCGCAGGATAAAAATGCTTGTATAACCGGAAGTTTTATTAGTACAGATGGTAAGAATTATTACAACACTCTTTTGTGGGCTTATCCTGATGGTCATTATCAGTATTATCACAAAAGACACTTGTTTAGAATGGCTGGAGAGCACAATTATTATGCATCAGACAAAAAAAAAATCATTTGTGAATACAAGGGGTTTAAATTTTTACCCTTAATATGTTATGATTTAAGATTTCCTGTGTGGAGTAGAAATAAAATAAATCCTTCTGAAGGGTATGATGTTTTAATATATGTAGCCAATTGGCCAAAAGTAAGAATAGATGCATGGAAAAAACTTATTTATGCAAGATCAATAGAAAATTTGAGTTATGTAGTAGCAGTAAATAGAACTGGCACAGATGGTACATCAAAAGAATATAATGGACATAGTATGGTGGTCAATTACAAAGGAGAATTGATGGCTGACTTACAAGATAAAAATATGGTTCAGATAGTAGATTTGCATAAAGAAGAATTGATAGAATTTAGAGAACATTTTCCCGCTCATTTAGACGCCGATGAGTTTGAGATAAAATACTGATATTATTTTTAATTTTTACTATTCGGTAAAAAGTGATTGTTTTATTGGTGTAGTAACACAATTATTTAATTACCAATTGTTGAATGCTCTATTGAAAATATCTTCTGTGAGCTGGCGGAAAATTTCATTGATGAGAGTGTTTTCTACCTCAGATATATTTTTTGTTCCATCATAATCCGTGTAACGAGTAAAGCTTTGTTCAAAATTTTTTGATGGATCGTAGGGGTTTGTATATTTTACAAAAACAGTGATGCTAAGACGGTTTTGTGCAGGTGCATCACTTCTTTGAATAGCAACAGGGCTTACAATGTAATCAGCAATGTAGCCACTAAATTGCAGGTCGCCATTTTTTGAAACGAGAGATAAAGATGTTTGTGATTGTAGCACATCTCTTAATTTCTCTGTGAATCTTTGTGGTATATGAGGTCCTGCTATGGAAGACTGATTACCAAAGTATTCTACGGTTACTGTTTTTGCTTCGGGCGGTATGGTGGCTCCACTCATAGACATTTTTACCTTACAAGCAGAAGCAATGATGAGCAGAAATGCAAGTACGATAAAGTATATACTTTTATGTTTCATTTTAGAATTCGCAGTTTTTTGGCGAGCGAGGAAATGGAATAACATCCCGGATATTATTCATACCAGTACAAAATTGTACCAATCGTTCAAATCCAAGCCCAAAGCCTGCATGCGGCACTGTACCAAAGCGACGAGTTTCTAAGTACCAATACATATCGTTGGCAGATATGTTCATTTCTTTCATTCTTTTTTCCAATAATTCTATTCGCTCTTCCCTTTGAGAACCACCCACTATTTCGCCTATACCTGGAAATAGTATGTCCATTGCTTTTACTGTTTTCCCATCCTCGTTTTGTCGCATATAAAATGCCTTGATCTCTTTGGGATAGTCAGTAATAATAACAGGTTTATTGAACTCTTTTTCTACTAAATATCTTTCGTGTTCTGTTTGCAAATCAATACCCCATTTTACGAGAAATTGAAATTTTTTCTTTTGATTATATGTAGATTTTTCAAGTATTTCTATGGCTTTGGTATAAGTTATTCTTTCAAAAGGGTTTTGAATACAAAACTGTAATTTTTCTATGAGTGGCATTGTGCTCCTTTCATTTTGTGGTTTTTGTTTTTCTTCATCTATCTGTCTTTGTTCTAAAAACCGAATTTCGTCAGGGTAATTATCCAATGTATATTTAATCAGGTATTTAAGCATTTCTTCTGCAAGATCCATATTGTCAGTTAAGTCATAAAAAGCCATTTCGGGTTCTATCATCCAGAATTCTGCAAGATGGCGAGGGGTATTAGAATTTTCAGCACGAAAAGTTGGTCCAAAAGTATATACATTAGAAAAAGCCATCGCCGCCAGTTCTGCTTCCAATTGGCCTGACACAGTGAGATAAGTGGATTTTCCAAAAAAATCGTCTGAGAAACTTACTTTTCCACTATTTGTTTTAGGTACATTGCTCAGATTGAATGTAGTTACTTGAAACATTTCGCCTGCACCCTCTGCATCGGAGGCTGTAATAACGGGCGAGTGAATGTAAATAAACCCTTTGTTTTGAAAGAATTGATGAATCGCATAAGCCAATCCGTTTCTGATACGAAATACAGATTGAAAAGTGCTTGTACGCATTCTGAGGTGAGCTATTTCCCGTAAAAATTCTAAACTGTGCTTTTTAGCTTGCAATGGATATTGTTCTGGATGACATTCACCCAGTATCTCTACAGTATTTGCGATGATTTCATGCGTTTGCCCTTTACCTTGTGAGGGGATTAATTTACCAACTATTTTCAATGAAGTGCCTGTATGAATTTTTTTTAATAGTTCTTCAGAAAAGCGATTAAAATCAACGACTATTTGTAGGTTTTGTATGGTACTTCCGTCATTTAATGCAATAAATTGATTGTTTCTAAATGTTCTTACCCACCCCATAACAATGAGTTCTTGTTGGTTGGATGGTAAGGTCAGTACATCACAAATTTTAGTTCGTTTCATGGCGTTTTTTCTTTTTGGTGATCAAAATAATACCGATGATGATAAAAGGAATACTAAGTATTTGTCCCATGTTCAGGGGTAAATTATTTTCAAATGTTTCTTGATTTTCTTTAAGCATTTCAACAAAAAAACGAAAAGTAAATAGCAGGACACAAAACAAACCAAACATCCATCCTGGCTGATTAAATAATTGTCTTTTGTTTTTCCATAAATAAATAAATAAAAGGAATAATGCAGCTACATATACCGCTTCATATAACTGAGATGGGTGACGAGGGACATCATCTATGCTGGCAAAAATAAAACCAAAAGGCAAAGAAGTGGGCTTACCAATGATTTCAGAATTCATCAGGTTTCCGATACGGATGAGCATACCTGCTAATGGTACTACAATAACAATTCTGTCCAAGACCCAGAAGATGTTTTCTTTTGTTTTTTTAGCATACCACCAAATAGCGATGATAAGACCTATAGCGCCGCCATGACTGGCTAATCCTCCTTCGTATATTTTCAGAATATCTATGGGGTGTGTAAGGTAATAGGCTGCATCATAAAATAGGCAGTGCCCCAGTCTCGCACCAATGATAGCGCCTAACAGGACATAAAGAGTAAGTGAGTCAAGCAATTCTTGCTTCTTATTTTCTGCTTTATAAATTTTACTTAATATATAATGAGATAAGATAAAAGCCAATGCCCACATTAAGCCATACCACCTGACAGGCCAGTTGATAAATGGAATAGTAAAAATTTCAGGTGAGGGGTTCCAATAAATGTAGAAGAACATTCAATAAAAATTAAGCGATGTTAACAATATCCAAAACTACAAGTAAGGAAAAAATAATACCTAGTAAAGGGAGTGCAAATAAGGAAAAAATAATACCTGGTAAAAAGAAGAGTATATTTAAAATCAAGCAGACCCAAAAGTTAGCAGTTATTTGTTTACCATCGTGTAAATAAACAGCAATGAGATTGATAAAAGGGAAAAGCGCTAATATCACTTGTATTATCTTGTTTTCGCCCGCACTTGCACTTGATTGGTAGTGTGTGTTATCGGTTAGATTGTTTTTAAACTGAGTAAAAGTGTGTTGTTGTGTATTGCTGTTAGAATGGTTTATCTGTATTTTATTTTCAGTCATTTCTTTTTTTGAATACTTGATTGAAGTGTTATTAGATGATTTATTTATTTGGCTTGTAAGATGGGGATAAGTATTATCAGAATTAATAAATGACTGGTGAGCAGGCGCGTTTTGCGATTTGTTTTTTTGATGTGCTGATAATGCAATATTATGTTCAGGTGATAACAGAGATTCAGAAGCACTTTCCTTTTTTTCGGGAGAAGATTTTCTTGATACTGCTTCAATGAAATAACCTTTGGTATATTTTCTTTTCAAAAAAGCAGTGGTAGTGCAGGATGTAATTAAGATACCAATGATAATTGAAATGAACGATAGCTTTTTCATAGGTTTTATTTTTGGTACAAATTTACATTATTTTTGTCAAGAGCAGGATGATTTATTTCTATTCCATTAACAAGAATATTTTTAGCATTGGTGAGGTAATGTGTTGAATGGTCCGGCTCTAAAAAGTAACTATAGGCATGATAAGAGACACTATCCTTTCTCCTGGATTTTCTTGATGAGGTTTGATGAGAACGGCTCTATTGGGTTCTGTCATTTCAAAATTGACGGCGTCTGCATGGATGTTTTGTAATTGTTCGATGAGTAAAGAGGCATTGAATGCAATAGAGAAGGACTCTCCCTGATAGGTACAAATAAGATTTTCTATGGCTGATTCGTTATATTCTTCATTCACTGCGGATATTTTGAGAGCGCTGCCGTCCATTTCAAATTGCACACGGTTGTTCTCAACAGCAGAGAATACTTTAACACGACGAATGGACTCAATCAAAGACTTTCTGTCTGCAATTAAATGTCGAGAGGAACTTTTTGGGAATATATCTTTATACTTTGGAAAATCGCCCGAAGCGAGTTTTGAAAATACAGTATATTCTCCTATTTTTGCCTGAATAAATCCTTTAGCGAAATTAATTTCTACAGCATCATCAATTTTATCTAATATTTTAGTAATGACAGGTACATTTTTTTTAGGTAAAATAAAGGAGAGATTGGTTTCTGGGCGAGAATCTGTGCGGGTATATTCAATCAGACGATGTGTATCGGTAGAGGTAAATATGGCTTCGTTCTCTAAAAACTGGCAATAGATACCGCATAAATTAGGTCTTAATTCTATGTCATCAGAGGCTGCGAAAAACGTTTTCTCCAGCCCTGTTTTGAATACCTCTGATTGAATGGTAAAATTTCCTGCAAAACTATCTTCGCTAAAAAAGGCAGGGTATTGTTCTCCATCAAAAACACTGATTTTATATTCTCCTTGATCTGTTTTTAGTTTGATAGACATTTCGTCAGGAAGAAGGATGAAGGTGAGTGGTTGTTCAGGAAGTGTTTGGAGTATTTCCATTATCTTTTTGCCATTGATTACAAATCCTTCTTTGAATACTTTCTTATCTTCGGATGGAGAGATATTGACATATATGGTGGTCTGTACTCTCAGGTCTTCGCTATATGCAGTAATGTTGAGTGCATTTTTTTTAGTATCAAATAAAAATCCTTCAAGTAGCGGATTGGTCTTGTTAGTGGAAAGGATGGGATTGAGGTTTTTCAGGTGCTCTAAAATGATGGCAGGTGTAGTAATAAAAATCATAGTTTTCAACTTTATTTTGCTGGCAAAAATAATTCAAACATTGATGTAGCAAAGAATAATTTTATTAACAAAAGAATAAAGTTATCAAAAGAAAAAGAAAGGTGTTTTTTTTATATCATACTTGCCTTAATATCTCAACATCAGGTGGTATGGGTGTTGGATGTCTGTATTAAAAATAATGATGCCACAACGGTACATATCCAATGTTATTTGTATCTCTTTATCCTGTGTTATTTTTTTCCATGCTTTTGTCATATCTTTACTCCAATAAATATCGTCTATAATCATCACTGATTTCTTGTTCATTCTTGGTTTTAATAGTGAGTAGTATTTCCATGTGGCTTCAAATGTATGGTTTCCATCAATAAATAGCACATCAAAAAAAATATCTTGAATGAGCTGAGAGATAGTCTTGTCAAAGGATCCGTATATTAACTGGACATTTTTTACTTTGTTTTGATGAAACAAATTGTCTGCAAAATCACACAACGTTTTTTGACCTTCTATGCTTATTACTTTACCTCCTGTGGCTTTGGCTAAATACATAGTATTCAAACCCAGTGAAGTACCTAATTCCAGTATATTTTTTGCTTCAAAAAATTGCACTATCCGAAAATATAATTCTGAATACTTTTTTGGACTTATTGCTACTCTTGTTATATCTTTAATACTTGCTTTTTTATCTAATTTTACTGACTTTGCGCCTTTCGTTACATATTGTATTTCTTGATGATTGTTGAGTAAATTTTCTCGCACTCTATTCAATTCGTCAAAA
Source organism: bacterium (assembly GCA_027364695.1). GTDB lineage: Bacteria > Bacteroidota > Bacteroidia > B-17B0 > Aurantibacillaceae > BPGX01. The sequence goes on along the minus strand of DAHXOV010000110.1, from coordinate 795 downwards.
GCATAATAATAATTCCTTTTATCTATACATTCTGATATAAACTTAAATAAAAAAGGTGAGTGCGCAGAATGGATGTTTTTCGCCAAAATTTGATATTTCAAATAATATTTTAATCTATGTAACGCTGTGCTTAAGATCATTTGTATTGCTTATCTATTGTTGGATTACAAATGCAAAGATTCTCTAATTCTGTTTTATATTTATAATACAATAGTGTTTCTTTCTTCATAAATAATATATTCAAGGCTTCTATTGTATTTTCAGGATATTCTTTATTCCACTGTTTTATCAAGTAATAGCAGAAATAGGGCTTAATAAAATTATATTGAACTTGTTCATAGTTTTCCAGGAATTTTCTCCATCTGTCTCCCTTCAAATAATTAAAATTCAGTTGCGTTTTCTCATAGTGTATTTTTGCAGTATTGTGAATCATATCCCATTCTGTATTGTCTTTTTTTATTCCTCTTAATATCAACCAGCCATCATATTTCTTTACACCGGGCGAAAACATATTCCATCTTTGTGCTAATCCCACGCTATTCAACAGCCTGTCTTCAAACAAAGTAATTGAAAAAAAATTCGTCTTCAATGTTGCTAAATTAAATCTTAGTATTAATACACCAAGGATCATAGCACTTATAAATTCTATCTTCGGTATTTTTATATCCACCTCTATCTGCTTATTAGCTAATAACAACATAATAGCAGCGCTTATACCCACATAAGGGAATAAACCTACCTTTAAAGTACTAATAATGCTCAAGTGTAAAAGAATAATCATACACACCCCTATAT
>DAHXOV010000088.1 GCA_027364695.1 bacterium | reverse complement strand
GTCGATAGGATGGTCGGTAGTGAGTTCTGAATATACTTTTGGATGGGTTTTCCCAAAGTTTAATGCAGTGTATCCGCCGTTGTTGGTGGGGAGTTTTTGTTTAATAATATCTGCCTGAATAGTTACACCTAAATGATTGGCTTGTGCTGTAAGGTCTGCGGAGTTATGATAATCAGTACCTTCTTTTTTGAAACTTGGGTTTCTGAGATAACACCATAAAATGGTGACCATACCAAGTTCGTGGGCATATTCAAAGGCTTCAGCTATTTCAACTATTTGGCGGGAGGATTCAGGAGAACCAAAATAAATGGTTGCGCCTACTGCTAGCGCTCCAAGGTTCCAGGCTTCTTTGACAGTGCCAAATAAAATTTGGTCGTATTTATTGGGATAGCTAAGGAATTAGTTGTGATTGATTTTTACAATGAAAGGAATTTTGTGTGCATACTTACGAGAAACGGATGCTAACACACCAAAAGTAGAAGCTACTGCATTACAACTCCCCTCTATAGCAAGTGATACAATATTTTCGGGGTTAAAATAAATAGGATTAGGAGCAAACGATGCGCCCGCACTATGCTCTATGCCTTGATCTACAGGCAATATATTCAAGTATCCTGTATGGGCTAATCTACCGGTAGAATAAATTTGTTGTAAATTTCTTAATACTTGGGGATGACGGTTGGATAAACCAAATGATTCATCTATAAATTTTTTACCTGGTAATATTAATTGATCTTTTGTAATACCTTTGCATATATGCTCTAAATAATAAACTGCCTTTTCGCCTAAAAGATCCATTACATCGGGTCTTGAAGTTTTGGTTTCCATAAGTTGAATTAATTTTTTTGGTAAATTTACCAATTAAAGTCTCAATGGTGTTTTTTGATTGGTCTAAAAAATAAGGACAAATGATTTAATCTACTGATTTTCAATGTATTACAATTGTTAATACTGTTCTTTTTCATTGGGAAAGTGGTTTGATTTTACATCTTTTATGTATTGTTGAAATGCTTTGGTCATAATTTCGTATAAATTAGCATACCTTCTTAAGAAGCGAGGGCTGAATTCTGTGGTCATTCCGAGCATGTCATGAGTTACCAGCACTTGTCCATCGACATATTTACCTGCGCCTATACCTATGGTTGGAATTTTTAGGGTAGAAGCAACTTTTTTACTTAATTCTGCGGGAATTTTTTCCAATACTATGGCAAAGCAGCCAGTTTTTTCTAACAAAAGAGCGTCTTTGTATAATTGTTCTGCTTCGGCTGTTTCTCTTGCTCTTACTTCGTAGGTGCCAAATTTGTAGATAGATTGTGGGACCAATCCTAAATGCCCCATAACGGGAATGCCTGCGGATAATATTCTTTCAAGGCTTTCTTTGATATTTTCTCCACCTTCTAATTTGACAGCGTGGGCACCGCTTTCTTTCATAATGCGGATAGCAGAGTTTAAAGCTTCTTTGGAATTTCCTTGATAAGTTCCAAACGGGAGGTCCACTACGATAAGGGCTCTTTTTACAGCTCTTACTACGGACGAAGCGTGGTATATCATTTGGTCCAAGGT
>DAHXOV010000067.1 GCA_027364695.1 bacterium | reverse complement strand
AGTCCATTGTTGGTCAAAATTTCTGAACGAACTTCTGATCCTGAGCCAAGAACGCTCATTTGAATGCGGTTGGAACTAGCATTTAAGTTGCTCATAGCCACGAGTGCAGCGGCTGTTACTGCGCCTGTTATCAGGCTTTTCTTTTTTCTTTCCATAGTTTTTAGATTGAATGGTTTTATATTTAGTTGCAAAAGTATATGTTTCCTGACACTTTTGATGAGGATGAGGTGTTAAATAATGTTATATGTTACAAAAGTAAGTGTTTTCTGATACTTTTTTTAATGCTTCATAAAATAATTTTCTTATTCTATTGATAATCAAATATTTATATTTAAAATTATTTCTCTTTGATGGATGTGCTAATTTCTCGTCATTGTCTATTATTATTACTAACTTTGCACAAAAATATCATGAACCATTAAAAATAAACCTTATGAAAAAAGAAGATGTTTTTACTTATGAATTTCAATTTTCACAAAAAGACGTAGAGGAGTTTGCAAGAGTTACAGGGGATAACAATCCTGTGCACTTAAATCCTGAATATGCTGCTAAAACCATGTTCAAACGTCCTATTATGCACGGTATGCTAAGTGCTTCTTTGTTTAGCAAAGTTTTCGGAACTATCTTTCCCGGAGAAGGGACGATTTACCTCAAACAATCTCTCAGTTTTTTAAAACCTATGTACGTAGATACTCCCTACATTGCAGAATTTATAGTAAAAGAAATGATGATAGACAAAAATAGAGCCATTGTAGAAACACTTATCAAAGATAAAGCATCTGGCAATATCTGCACATCAGGAGAAGCGCTAGTGATGAATATCAATAAAATTAAATAAATACATTAACCATTAAAACTCACAATTATGAATGGAAGAGTTGCTCTGGTAACTGGCGCCACAGGTGGGCTAGGTACCGCTATGTGTAAAAAACTGTGTCAAGATGGATACAGAGTAGTAAGTAATTATCACACCAAAGAAAAAGCGGAAAAATGGATGCAACAAATGCAATCAGAAGGTTTTGACATTCCACTGTTTCAAGGCGATGTAAGCAATTTTGATTCTGCTAAAACCATGATTGAACAAATTGAAAAAGAAGTAGGGACTATTGATGTTCTTGTTAATAATGCAGGCATCACCAGAGATACCCGCCTCATCAAAATGACTTACGAACAATGGGATGCTGTATTAAAAACCAATCTCTATAGTGTATTCAATTGTACCCGAAACGTCATTGAGAAAATGATAGAAAGAAAATTTGGAAGAATTATCAATATCTCATCAGTGAATGGGCAACGCGGACAAATAGGTCAATGCAATTACAGCGCCGCTAAAGCAGGTATGCACGGTTTTACAAAATCACTTGCATTAGAAGTAGCTAAATATGGCGTTACCGTCAATACCATCTCTCCTGGCTATGTAGGCACAGATATGGTCATGGCAGTAAGAGAAGACATTCTTGCGAAAATCATTGAACAAATACCTGTAGGCAGATTAGGAGGTACTCACGAAATCGCTTTCCTTGTCAGTTTCCTCGCCCGCGACGGAGCCAGCTTCATTACAGGAGCTAATTACAGCATCAACGGAGGACAACACATGTATTGATGTAAATTTTTACCCTCTTTCTGGAATAAGCACAGCTTATGTTTAACAGGTGCTTATTTTTTTGATAATTAGCAAGCACTCTTATGAACACTTACAAAAATATATGGATCATCAATGAATACGCAGGTAGCCCTTATCACGGAATGGAGTTCCGACACTTCTATCTCAGTAAAGAATTGCAAAAGTTAGGATATCATATCACTATCATTTCCGCATCTTACTCTCATCTATTTAAAAAATTTCCCACTGTCTCACAAAAATTTACTTTTGAAAAAATAGAGGACATTCAATACCTTTGGTTAAAAGTACCTTCTTATCCTCAATCCCACTCAAAGAAAAGAGTTCTGAAATGGTTGGCTTACAC
>DAHXOV010000053.1 GCA_027364695.1 bacterium | reverse complement strand
GTATATTGTTGGGCGTGTAGAATATCTAGTGAAATGCGGTATAGAAAAATAATAGGATATATTATAGGTTTGTAAGACATTGGTTTATTTTTGTATTAGGTGATGAGCAATTTTTATACTTTCTTGATGTGTTTCAATCAGTTCGTTTAAGTTGGGGTGTTGAATGTACTTTATTTTTTTTAATGTTTGCTCAATCACTTCCGGTATTTGATAGAATGATATTTTGTTTTGGAGGAATGCCTCTACGGCTTTTTCATTAGCGGCATTCATAGCACAGGGTATGTTGCCTTTCTTGATAATGGCTTCAAAAGCGATATTTAAACAAGGGAATGTATTAAGATCAGGTTTTTCAAAGCTAAGTGTGGGGTATTGTGTAAAATTAAATCTTTCAAAAGTGGATGGGTAATGATGAGGATAATGCAGGGCATAATGTATGGGTAGTTTCATATTGGGTAAACCTATTTGTGCTTTAATACTACCATCGGTAAATTGTACCATGCTATGGATGATACTCTGGGGATGTATGATGACCTCAATTTGTTGTATATCAATATTGAAAAGCCATTTTGCTTCTATGACTTCTAAGCCTTTGTTCATCAATGTGGCGGAGTCAATAGTGATCTTGTCGCCCATTTTCCAGTTTGGATGATTGAGTGCTTGCTCTTTGTTTACTTGTTTAATTTGTTGGGGACTATGCCCTCTGAAAGGTCCGCCTGAAGCAGTGAGGATGATTTTTTCTATAGAGGCGTGTTGCTCTCCTGTGATGCATTGTAATATAGCAGAATGCTCTGAGTCCACGGGGATAAGAGGGGTATTGAATTGTTGTATAAGTTGATTGATAATTTCACCAGCTACGACTAAACTTTCTTTATTAGCAAGGGCTACGGGTTTTTTGTGTTGGATGGCGTGAATGGTGGTGGATAATCCTGCAAATCCAACTGCAGCGGCAAGTACCATATCTACACTATCCCATTCAATAATTTGTTTGGCGGCGTCTTCTCCTGCAAAGACCTTGATGGCTTTGTTTTTTAATGCATCTTTTAGTAGCGGATATTTGTCTTTGTCTATAATAACAACGGCGTTAGGCTCAAATTCTATTGCTTGTTGGATAAGGCGTTCAACATTGTTTTTGGCGATGAGTACTTCTGCTTGTAGTAAAGGACTTTCTTTGATGACTTCAAGGGCTTGTCTTCCTATGCTTCCAGTGCTTCCTACAATGGCTATTCTTTTGTTGGCTATTGTCATGGTAGTTTAAATATGGTTTTTTAGAGGTGAGGATATTTTATTTGAATTTTCTGCCGAGTTCTCTTTCTATGTCTCTTTTTTTGATGCTTTCTCTTTTGTCATAGAGTTTTTTTCCTTTTGCAAGAGCTATTTCTATTTTTGCTAGTCCTTTTTTATTGATGTATAATTTTACAGGTATTATGGTGTATCCATCTTCTTTTACGGATCTGTGTAATTTTTTTAATTCTTTTTTATGCAGCAATAGTTTTCTATCTCTTGTGGGGTGGTGAGTTATAAACCCACTATTTTCAAATGGCGACATATGCATGTTTTTTATCAGTAGTTCCTCATCTTTAAAAAAACAATAAGCATCGGCGATATTGACTTTGCCTTGGCGGATGGATTTAATTTCGGTTCCAGTGAGTACGATACCGGCTTCATATTTTTCTATGAGATGATACTCAAAGGAGGCTCTTTTGTTTAGAATAGTGATATTATTGTTTAAATCTTTTTTCATTTTGGCAAAGGTAATAAATACAATTTTTTGATGCTTCAGAATTGAAAGTAAATAAATGGGCGTCCGTGAAAGTTTCCGAATATAAATATTCCTGCGAGTAATAAAACATAGAAGATCTCTCTAATTTTTTCTTTTAGTGCAGATAATTTTAGGTTAGAATTTTCTTCGAGTATTTCTTTAGTAAATAAGAGTATCATCATTGCCCATCCGAAATACCAGTATATTTTGTCTTGGTAGTGGATGATGTGGTGGAGGTTGAAGTCCCATGTTTCAAAGAAATTCAGGTAGGCATTTTTCAAGTCATTCATATTTGAACATCTGAAGGCAATAAGAGAGATACTATGAAATAGCATTAAATAGATATTTCCTAAAAAAGTTTTTATCCATTTAACGTTTTGAAGGAAAAAATGTTCAATGAGAAACATTATGCCGTGCAGGGCTCCCCATATAATAAAAGTATAATTGGCACCGTGCCAAAAGCCACTGATGATAAAGGTGATGAGTACATTGAAAATCCATCGGGCTGTGGTGGCTTTATTGCCACTGAGAGAGATGTATAAATAGTCCCTGAACCAAGTAGTAACGCTGATGTGATTTCTTGTCCAAAATTCTTTTATGCTTTTAGAGAGAAAGGGGCGTATCCAGTTGATGGATAAGTGGATATTAAATAATTTGGCGATGCCAGTGGCAATGTCTGAGTAGCCGCTGAAATCACAATAGACTTGTACTGCAAATAGGAATCCGACGAGCACTGTTTCCCATCCGTTTAATTCAGCAATGTTATTGTAGGCGGGGGTTACGATATAGTCAAGATTGTCTGCGATGACCATTTTTTTGAAGTACCCCCATACGCACCATTTGAAGGCTTCCCACCATGGAATGCTTTTGAAAGAGCTAAGTTCTTTGAGTTGAGGCATGAGTGAGTGGTAGCGAACTACGGGACCGGCTATCATGTGTGGGAAGAAGGATACATACAATAGAAATTCAGAAAAGCTATCTTTGGGTTGATATTTGTTTCTATATACATCTATAACATAACTCATAGATTGAAAAGTATAAAAAGAAAGTCCTACGGGAATAGCCCAGTTGTAATTCCATTCGGTATTGGAATATATGCTGATGAAGAAATTGCTGTACTTGAAGGAGCAGAGTACGAGAAGATTTGTTGCAATGCTGACCCATAAGTATATTTTTTTTTTGAGGGGAAGTTTTAGTATCATTTGTACTGCCCAAAAATCTATAATAGTAGTGAGAAGCAGTAAGCCCACATACCACCATTCAAAGCAGGCATAGAAGTAAATAGAGGCGAGCAGTAAAAAATATTTTCTGAAAGTTTTTGGGATGGTCCAATAAAAGATAAACACAACGATTAGGAAAACTACAAATGATAAAGAGTTGAATAGCACTTATTGAAATTTTTTGATGATGTTTTTGATGTCGTAAATATAGGGTATTCCAAATAATAAGGCGTGTACTAGTAAGGGATATAGATTACAGATGTCTTTTCTTTTTTTGAAATCATTTTGAAGTTTAAAAACGTTGTTGTATGCGTCAAAAAATATATTGGGTAAACTGCCAAAAAGAAAGCATATAGCTATGTCCATTTCTCTGTTGCCATAATAAGTTGCTGCATCAAATATAGCGGGTCCATTGAGAGTATTCATTCTGTTTCCTTGCCATAAGTCGCCGTGTAATAAGGCGGAAGATTCATTGGGAAATAGGTTATTTAAACTATTGAATAAGTGTTGAAATGCTATAAGGTCTTTTTTTTCTAATAATTTTTTGTCGAAAGCATCTTTGATTAGGGGCGCTAATCTTTGAGTTATGAAAAATTCTGTCCATGTACTGCAGTGTTTATTTTTTTGTGGATAGCTACCAATGTAATTGTCGCTGTACCAACCGAAGAAGGTTTGGGTATTTTTGTGCAATTCGGCTAATCCTTTTCCAAATTGATAATAAAATTCGTTTGTTTCGGGAGTTTTTTCCATGTATTCTAGAATGAGGTAGCTGTTTTTGTTGTCTTTTGTGATACTTCTTACTTCAGGGACTTTGAGTGAGGGTTTGTTTTTTAGATATTGAAGATTAAATTTTTCTTTTTCAAAGTTGTCTATATTTTGAATG
>DAHXOV010000052.1 GCA_027364695.1 bacterium | reverse complement strand
TTTCTAAAAAGATGGTTTAAACCAAAAAGAAAAGTACGTTAGAAGTTTTTAATGAATACAAATTAATTGGCTCTCTGCCCATTGAAATACTTTACTATAAATGCTCCTGTAAATCCCTTTTGAATCACTTCTTCTCTGTATTTCAGGATATCTTCTTTTGATGTAAATATTTTATCAATGATGACTTTATACATTCCTTTATGTTTTACTATTTCAACTTTTCCTAATGCAGTAAAATCACTTTCATTCGGAGCATTTGCACTGGCTGCCACCTGAATTTTGTAAGTATATACATCTGCCAAATGATTATCTGTGGTTTTTTCATTCATAGTTTTTTTAATCTCTTCTTTTTGAATACTTGTATCACTTGTTTTTTTATTCTTCTCCACTAATGCTTCTTTTTTTTCTATGTTCATATTCTCTGTGTTCTGACGAATGTTGACCTGTACTTCTTTTTGAGGCGACTGTACTTCCTTTACCTGAACGGCAATCGGATGAGCAAGGTTAATGACGAGCGGATCAGATTGAATTTCTTTTTTCACACTATTTTCAAGATAATAAAATTTTTGATACAAAGTTACAGGAAACACAACATCATCTTTAAAATGTATTTTCAATCGGATGGTAAAAATATTTTCTGATGGAAGATTAACCCATATCACTTTTCCTTTATTTTCCTCCATTAAAAAATTTCCCCCTTTCACATCAATATCAGAAATATAAACGCCTGCTGGCACCTCCACTTGGTATTTAGCAAAGCTATTAATAGTATTCTTATTAATTTTTACTTCCAATTCTCCTTTTTCTCCTGCTTTTGCAAAGCCATCAAATTTCGAAACAATACTTATTTGCGAAAAAGAACAAACACTTAAAAACAAATAAAACAAAAGTAAATTCCTCAATAAGTACATAAATTTTTTCACAAAAATACAATGAATTTTTCAATTTTATATATCATAGAACATGATTAAAAAACACAACTCTGCAATTTTAAATTTTATTCCAATCAACATTCATATCTGCCTTTCATAAAAATTACTTCCAATCGCTATTTTTTTGCTATTATTTTAATTAAATTTCCACCAAATTTCTTTCTCATGAAAAATCCTATTTCTTTTTTATCATTCGCAATGATTATCAGTTGCTTATTATCCTCTTCTGCTTTCTCTCAAACCCCTGAAAAGTATTATCGTATCCAACTTTTTGGGACACCAAAAAATATTATTCACCAACTGTCACAAAAAGGAGTAAATATAGATCACGCTCATTTTTCCAATGAAAGAATCATAGCAGAATTTTCTGAAAGCGAACTCAGTTTAATAAGACAATCAGGAGTAGCCTACGAAATTTTAATTGAAGACATGGTGAAGCATTATCAAGAACAAAATCAACCATCAAATACAGAAAAAATATATTTTGTCAACAACTGCGAACAGTTTAATTTTTCTAAACCATCTCTCTTTCATCTTGGTAGCATGGGTGGATTTTTTACACTCAATGAAATGTACCAAATACTAGATAGTATGGCATTATTATATCCCAACTTAATTACAATAAAACAAGCCATTAGTAGTACGAATAGCATTCAAAACAGAACTATTTACTATGTAAAAATATCTGATAATCCAAATACAGACGAAGCAGAACCAGAAGTACTATACACCGCCTTGCATCATTCAAGAGAGCCAGCATCACTCTCTCAACTTATATTTTATATGTGGTACTTACTTGAAAACTACAACACTCACCCGGATGTGCAATTTTTAATAAACAATACAGAAATGTATTTTATTCCCTGCGTCAATCCCGATGGATACGAATACAACAAATCTACCAATCCTAATGGTGGTGGTATGTTTAGAAAAAACAGAAAAAACAATGGTGATGGTACCTATGGTGTTGATTTGAACAGAAATTATGCTTACATGTGGGGATATGATAATACAGGCTCATCACCAAATACAAATTCTGATACCTACCGTGGCACAGGCCCTTTTTCAGAACCTGAAACTCAGGCAGTAAGAGACTTTTGTATCGCCCACCAATTCGTTAATGCATTGAATGCACACACTTACAGCAATCTTTATATTTATCCATGGGGCTATATTGCAAGTTTCCTTACTCCAGATTCTACAACATTTATCAACTGGGGAAAACACTTAGTAAAAGAAGATAGATTTCTCTACGGAACAGGAGATCAAACAGTAAATTATGTAACCAACGGCGATAGCGATGACTGGATGTATGGAGAACAAAGCAGTAAAAATAAAATCATGTCAACCACCCCCGAAGCAGGCTCTGCCAATGATGGATTCTGGCCTCCCATCTCTCGCATCATTGATATTTGTAAAACCACTCTTTTCCAAAATTTACACTTTGGCTTCTTAGCCACTAACTATGCTGTTGCAAAAGACGAAAATGATAACTTTATTTCTAACAGCGGATTCATCAAGTATTCTTTACAAAAACTAGGTGTTATCGGGAATGGACAATTCACCGTATCTCTTGTACCTCTTTCAGGTATGGCTTCTGTTGGTAGCCCTAAAACTTACTCTTTAAATACCAATCAAACAGTGAATGATTCTATAGCATTTACTTTAGTTTCAGGTGCTAGCAACGGACAAAAAATAAAATATCTCATTGGTATAAACAACGGCATTTACACCCATTATGATACCATACAAAAAATATACGGCACACCTATCATTTTAATTGATGACAACGGCAATACATTATCCAACTGGAATACCAATGGATGGGGCATTACAAATAATTCATCCGTTTCTGCGCCATCTAGTATTACAGATAGTCCATTTGGTAATTACTCCAATAACACGAATAAATACATTACTCTGAAAAATAGTTTAGACCTAAGCAACGCCGTCTATGCACATCTTCAATACTACACTAAATTTTCAACAGAAAAAAACTACGATTTTGTAAACATTTCTATCAGTACAAATGCTGGGAGTTCATGGACAACTTTATGTTCTAAATATCAAACCCCAGCTTTATCATTTGGTGGCACCAATCCTGTGTACGATGGAAAGCAATCAGACTGGGTAAAAGAAGAAATTGATCTTACTCCTTATGTAGGGAATAATGTACTGTTTAAGTTTGTGCTCACCTCCGATATTTATAGCACAGAAGATGGATTTTATTTTGATGACTTTTTGGTAAGAAAAATCATTAATCCTACCAGCATCAACACTTCACAATTTTTCTCAGAAGACCTGCTTCTTTATCCTAATCCATCTAAACAAGAAATCAATATATTAAGCAATCATCTAATACAATCTATCATTATTTATGACCTTACCGGAAAAATCTTATATCAAAATCAAAATATCCGTCAAAATTATTTTCAATATCAACACAAGCTATCAGATGGAATTTATTTCATTAGCATACAACTGAACAATCATGAAATGATTTCCAAAAAAATAATCGTTTCTCACTAAAAAAAACAATAACACTATACTCCTAATTTTGGTTTAAATTCTCTATAAAAATCTGTTAAATTTTTATTAACTGTGTGAATAGTGTAATTTATTGAGCGAACATGCATTTTGAATGAGCGAAAAATTAGTTTTATTCCCTATTTATTATTTAAATTTGTCCTCAAAGCTAATTATCTATGAAAAAAATTAAATTATTATTTCTTTTATTGTTCTGTATTATCTATTCAAACGCCCAGAATAAATTGTTCCAAAGTTCTATTCCATTAGAGCAATTAGGCATAACCAAAGAAATATTATATAACGAGGCCATTCAAAAAGGTGCAAAAACAGAATCTGATATTGCTCAATACATTGAAACAAAAATATATGAATTAGAATTACAATAC
>DAHXOV010000045.1 GCA_027364695.1 bacterium | reverse complement strand
ACATAATATCTATCATCTTCGGTAGTATTAAGAGGTACGCCCATATTTTTTGGTACCAGCCATTGTCCTTCTTTTCTGATAGAATACATAATATCATATCCTCCTATGCTTTTATGTCCTTTTGAACTAAAAAAGAGTGTGATTCCATCGGGGTGAATAAAGGGAGCGTCTTCATCATATTTGGTGTTGATCATGGGACCAAGATTGGTAGCGGGTCCCCAATCATCGCCTTCTTTTTCTGACATCAACAAATCTCTTCCGCCATAGCCATCTGGTTTTTCAGAAGCAAAATACAAATATCTTCCATCTGCACTGACAGAGCAACTGCCTTCCCAGTATTCTGTATTGATATTAGAATTTAACCTCACTGGCTCTGTCCATTAATTGCCATCTAATATGGACATGTAGATATCCCCTTTGTCTTCGTTTGTGGATTTGAATATAAATAGTGTTTGTCCATCGGGAGAAAGGGCAATAGCTGCATCGTGACCAGGTGTATTTAGATCTGTAATACCTGTGGGCTCTGCCCATGTTCCATCTTCTTTTTTGTATGAAATCATAATATCTTCGTGGTAATATCCTTCTTCTTTATCCGTCTGCAATTCATCATTTACCAATCCGCCCGTACTTTTTGGTCCTACATAAGTGTATATCATAACTGCTTCATCTGCAGAGATGACAGGCACATATTCTGCATCTTCTGAATTGACAGGAGGGCCTATGTTTTCAACTTTACAAAAAATTTTGTTTTCCATAATTGATTTACCATTGTTGGAATAAGTCAGCAGCAGCATAGCATCGTTGAGCATGGTATTTTGTTCATCTGTAGGTTTTTTTATAGATGAAAAATTGTTTATAAATTCCTGAATAAGTGATATGGCTTCATTAAACTTGTAGTTCATGTGATATGCTTTTCCCAAATAATACTTCATTTCCATTATATCTTTTCTTTTTTTAGAAAGCACTTCAAAAATTTCCAAGGCTCTTTCTTTTCTTTCAGGATAATTCAGACATACTATACCCAGTGTAAATAAGTAGTCTTCATTTTTAGGTTTTTTGGAATATAATTTATCCATTACTTCGTATGCCTTAGCAAACTCTTTTTCATTGATGTATCTCAATGCTTCTTTATACATCTCTCTTTCTGATTGAGCGTATGTAATGGAGAAAAATGGAAGTGTCAAAAGAAAATAAAATAGCCGTTTGATCATAGCTTTGTTATAGTTTTATTTAAGGGGTAAATATAATTGAAATATAATAACGAAAAAAATTTTATCATTGCATCATTTTTTCTATACATTTTCGCCAAAAAATATGGAGGAATCGTTCAATGAAAAAAACACATCGGATTATTCATCAAAAATAAAGTTGAATGAATGTCATTTAATTCTATTAAACGATGATGTAAATACTTTTGATTATGTGATACAATGCCTTGTAGGTATATGTAAGTTTGATTATGAAAAAGCCGAACAATGTACACTTATTACCCACATAAAAGGGCACTACTCGATTATGAGTGGAAGTAAGGAGGTTTTGGATGAGTTGCAAAATAAATTGTATAATAAAAACATTTATACAAAAATTGAAAAAAGATGACATTATGAGAATGTATTTCATCCTCTCATTTTTGATAGTGCTGCATTTTTCGTGTTCAAAAAACGTTGTAACAGGCAGAAGGCAGATCAATCTAATACCTGAAAGAGAAATAATAAACATGAATTTGACAGAATATAATGTTTTTTTAAATCAGAATAAAAAATTATCTGAATATAATGCCCGTGTGGTACAGGTAAAAAAATATTATCGTCCTGACTAATTATTGAAACAATGAGAATAAAATTTATCATCCATACACTGATCTTTTTTTTAATACTGAATGATATGAATGCACAGCAATATCCTTTTATGACACAGTACCGAGGCTATCTTTATATTTTCAATCCTGCATTTTCAGGTACAAAAAGATGGGTAGATGCAAGAGCCTTTTATAGACAACAATGGACTGGCTTTTCAGGTAGTCCTGCGACGGCTGCTGTTTCTTTCAATATCAGATATTTCAAAGGAAAATTAGGAAGCGGGGCATTAATTTTTAACGATAAAATAGGACCTTTTGTAAATAATTATTTTTCAGGAATGACGGCATATCATATCAAGATGGCAGACACAGAATTATCATTTGGGGCATCTGTAGCGTACACTATATTTCAAATCAATCCATCCTTAATTACGCTTAGACATAGTACCGACGCTTCTGTGGATTTAAGTAGTTCTGCTGTGAGACAAAAAAAATTAGAGGGCACCTTTGGCATGCTTTATTACAACGACAGGTTCTTCTTATCTTTCTCTATGATAAACTTATTTGCTGCCGACTATAAATTTAAATATTCTAACCCAGCTTTTTTCAAGGGGAATTATACAAATGAAAATCATATTATATTTGGTGCAGGTTATAATTTTGGAGAAAATCCTGATTATGTATGGGAGAATTCTATTTGGGTGATCAGTACAAGATCTATACCTTTGTTTTTAGATTATTCATTAAGATTACACATTCATAAAACTCTGATTACAGGATTTAGCATAAGACCTGGCAATGCGATTGCTTTTCATGCAGGATTAAATGTATTGGATAAATTTCAAATAAGTTATAGTTATGACTTATTATTATCTAAATTAAAAATCACACAAAAGGGCACTCACGAAATTAATTTGGTATTTTCAATGGATAAAAAACATAACAAGAATCAAAGCGGAACAGATAAAAAATTTTTAAGGCAAAAATATCAATATCTGCTGAATTAAGTCCTTTGTTATTTATTATTTATATTTGAACTTCAATTAGCTTTAATGATTTTTTTTGAAAAAGTATTTCAACATACTAGTAATCTTTTTTTTGAGTACACAAATATCTATGGCTCAACAAAAAAAGAATGTGTTTAAACAAGTACAATTCAATTATCCTTTGGTGAAATTAGTGCATGACAAATATTGGATAATACTATCAGACAGTATGAGATTAAAAAAAATATCACCCGACAGTTTTAATATCTATATCAGAGTTTTTAAGTATGAAAAAACGATGGAAATATGGTTAAAAAACACAGGTGATGTTAAATATCAATTATTCAAAACCTTCTATTTATGTGCTACCAGTGGGGATTTAGGTCCAAAAAAATACAGTAAAGATGGACAAATACCCGAAGGATTCTATGAAATAACAAATTTTAATCCAAAAGATAAATATAAATATCTTGCGTTAAAAATCAACTTTCCTAATGCAGTAGATCGAAATATAGCAGAGGAAGCTATTAGCACGAGTATATTCATTCATGGTACTTGTGAAACCACTGGCGATATTGTTTTAGACAAAGAGGATATGGAACAGTTGTATGCATTGTGTTTAGAAGCCAAAAACAGGAAAGAAGTGCTTTATGTGGATATTTATCCGTGTCATTTTTCAAAAGAAAATAATGAAATACTGATCACTTATCCTAAAAAAAATATTCGGTTTTGGGATAATATAAAAGATGCCTATCTTTATTTTGAGCAATATCATTGGCTTCCACGCATCAATTCTAACAATAAAGGGCAATATATTTACGAAGAATGATAAAAGAAAGCATCATTTTAAAAGAATTTAAATCTTATTTGTCATTAGAGAAAAATTTATCCAAACATTCCGTAGAAGCATATATGAGTGATGTTTTGAAATTTTCTGATTTTCTTAAAAGCAATGGCTCTGACATAAGTATAGCAGATGCAGAAAGTAAGCATATAAGCGGATTTATTAAAACATTGTTTGAACTGGAATTGGAAAGCTCTACTATCAATCGTATTATTTCAGGTCTTAAAGCATTTTATCAGTTCTTGAATTATGCACAAATCATACAGCATCATCCTGCTGAAACGATAGAAACACCCAAAATAAGAAGAAAACTCCCGGTCATTTTATCTGTTGAAGAAATTGAAAAGATGATATCGCAGATTGATCGCAGTGCTGCCGAAGGTGAGAGAAATTACGCTATAATTGAAACCCTTTATGGCTGCGGATTACGAGTATCAGAACTCATAGAATTAAAAATAAGTCATATTAACTTTAAAGAGAACTTTATTAAAGTAGTAGGAAAAGGCAATAAAGAACGATTGGTGCCTCTTGGAAAACCCGCTAAAAAAGCCATTCTCAATTATTACAACAATTACAGAAAAAATATATCTACTATTCCAAAGTATGAAGATGTTTTATTTCTTAATAAATTTACAAAACCACTCAGTAGAATTATGATATTCTATATCATTAAGGATTTGTCCCAAAAAGCAAATATTCAAAAAACAATCAGCCCCCATACCCTTAGACATTCTTTTGCCACACATCTCATAGAAGGAGGAGCCAATATCCGTGCCGTTCAAGAATTATTAGGACATTCCAGTATTACAACCACAGAAATTTACACTCATTTAGACAGGGAATTTCTCAGAGAAAACATACTTAGTTTTCACCCAAGAAATAAGAAGTATCAATAAAGCTGCTTTGTAATGCTTACATTTGCTACCTTTTGAATAAGATGCCTAAATATATTTGCGTTATATCCGTTATATCAGATGTTTATACCGACCAAAGAGTGCTGCGAACAGCTGCTGCCATTGCTGAACTTAATTATGATATTCACATCATCGGAAGAACAGTAAAACAAACAAGTATGTTTGATACTTCACTGCCCTGCTCTATTCAACACATTTATCCTTGGTTTAAAAAAGGCCTTGGAATGTATCTTTTTTTCAACATTGTTTTATTCCTCCGGCTTTTTTACTTTGTGCTAAAAAACAGAAAACATAAGATACTCTTATATGCTAATGACTTAGATACTTTATTGCCGAATTATTTTGTATCAAAATTATTTCATTTATCAATGATCTACGACTCTCACGAATTATTTACCGAAGTTCCCGAATTACAAAATAAACCATTGAAAAAAAAAATATGGGAATATGTTGAGAGGTATGTGATACCTAAATTACCCTTTGCTATCACGGTCAATGAAAGTATATCTACTATTTTTGAAAAAAAATATCGTACTCCATTTTATTTCGTGCTCAATGTTTCTTTCCCTATTAAAGTATCTGATATAAAAAATCGTGCAGATTTAAATTTACCTGAATCCAAGAAAATATTAATCCTACAAGGTACGGGCATCAATATACACCGAGGGGCAGAAGAATTGATACAGGCTATGCAATTTTTAGATGATAATTATTTGCTTCTCATCATAGGTGGCGGAGATGTAATATACACATTAAAAAATATGACAAAAAAACTCAATCTAAATGAAAAAGTTTTTTTTTACGAAAGAATGTCCGCGGACGAATTGTATCACTATACTTGCAATGCCGATATTGGTATAAGTATTGATAAACCCAATAATTTGAATTATTTGTATAGTTTGCCCAACAAAATTTTTAGTTACATACATGCCCATATCCCTATATTAGCAAGCTACTTACCTGAAATTGAAAAAATTATTTTACGGCACAACATAGGTACATTTATTGAACATCACGAACCCAAACACATTGCAGAAAAAATACAGGAAGCACTCAGTCATTCAGAATATAAAGAATGGAAACAAAATACTTACAAGGCATCAGAAGAATATAATTGGACAAAAGAAAAAGAAAAATTAAAAAACATCATTCAAAAATATATTAATCACTAACTTTCGGCAAAAAATTTTTATGGCAAAAAAGAGGGTTTTAATCACAGGGGCAGCAGGGTTTCTGGGCTCACATTTATGCGAAAGATTTATTCATGAAGGGTTTCATGTCATAGGGATGGATAACTTTATCACAGGCGATTTACACAATATAGAGCATTTATTCAAGCATCCTGAATTTGAATTCTATCATC
This sequence comes from bacterium, assembly GCA_027364695.1. GTDB lineage: Bacteria > Bacteroidota > Bacteroidia > B-17B0 > Aurantibacillaceae > BPGX01. The sequence continues at coordinate 88 of DAHXOV010000045.1, read as the reverse complement.
ACGATGTAACAAAATTTGTTTTTGTACCTGGAGAATTGCATTACATCCTTCATTTTGCCTCTCCTGCTAGTCCTATTGATTATTTAAA
>DAHXOV010000019.1 GCA_027364695.1 bacterium | reverse complement strand
TCCCTTCTCCTCTCCCTTTTCCCCTCTCTTCTTCCCTTCCTCCTCTCCCTTCCCCCCCTCTCCCTTTTCTTTTTTTCCTCCTCTCTCTCCTTTTCTTCTTCCCTCTCTAAAAAATAAAGGTATAGAGTGTATGGTAGGCTTAGATAATGTTCCAACGAATGCAGATACATATATTATTTGTGTAAAAGATGAACATATTAGGGAAGTAGCATTAAAATTATCAAATAAAATTCATCAAAAAGCAGTGGTCATACATACCTCGGGAGCAATAGAGACAGCGATATTGAATATATTTGAAAATTATGGGGTCATTTATCCGCTTTATTCATTTACATACCTTGAAAAAGAGATGGAATGGAAAAAAATTCCCGTTTACTATATAGGAAATAATGAATATTCAAATAATATGATAAGAAACATTGCAGGAATTTTAGGCAGTGATTCAATACATAAAATAGATGATACCAGAAAATTAAGTATCCATTTGTTAGCCGTATTAGCTAATAATTTTACCAATGCTTTACTACATAGTATTTATACATTATCAAAAAAGGACAAAGCACATCAGGATATTTTACTGTATAAAGACATTTTTCATTTAATTTTGCAAACCATTCAAAGAACTGAAAATCAAAACCCCGCTTTTTTACAAACAGGTCCTGCCATAAGATTAGATAAAAAGACCATTGAAAAACATTTGCGATATTTGAATGATTACCCTGAAATGAAAGCCGTTTACTTATCTTTTACAGACTATATTCAAAAGATAATAGCAAATGAAGTCAGAAAAAAATAAATACATAATCGTGTATTCTTTTGCAAAATTGATCCGAATAGAAAATCTTATTTTGATGTCTATCGTACTGTATGTATCTAACACATACATATTCAAAAAAGAGTTGGTTTCATTGCCTCTTTCTTATTTAATTATTTTGATATTAAGTACCATTTTTATTGCTGCAGGCGGATATATTATCAATGATTATTTTGACTTGAAAATAGATAAAATTAATAAACCCAATGAAGTGATTTTGGAAAGAACCATTCATAGAAAAGCAGGTATTTTGTGGCATTTGTTTTTCTCTGTTCTCGGCTTGATAGGTGGCATATACCTTGCATATAAAGTACAGCATTTATCACTAGCGATCGTTCAATTAGTTTCTGTTTTCTTACTACTAATTTATTCAAATGTATTAAAGAAAATATTTACATTAGGAAACCTGACCATTTCTCTTTTATCAGGACTGCTGCCTATATTACCATATATTTACGCCAATTTACTTTATCCTTACATTTCAATTATCACTACCAATGCTCTTGTATCGCTCAGTATCTTTGCTTTTTTTACCACTTTAATAAGAGAACTGATAAAAGACATTCAAGATGTAGAGGGGGATATTATTGGTGATAGAGAAACGATTCCGGTCGCTTGGGGTATGCTTCCATCCAAAGTTATCGTATTTTTTCTTTTGCTGTTACTTATTATTTTTCTTATTCCTTTTACTGCTTACTATTACATGCATCAGCAATACAATGCTGTATTGTACAATGTTCTTTTCTTGATTTTTCCTGCAATTATTCAGATGTTTTTACTTATTTACTTCAAAGATCCTAAAAAATTTTATATCCTGTCAATCATAATGAAATTTATAATGTTGTTTGGTATTCTCTTTTATTTATTATTTTAATATGCTCCAACCAAAATATCAAATCATTCTGGGCTCTCACTCTCCAAGAAGAAAAGAATTGATGAAACTGCTGGGCATCCCATTTAATGCTATAAGTTTGAATACCGATGAAACATTCCCACCACACTTACAAGCAGAGAAAATAGCAGAATTTTTGGCTGAAAAAAAATCACTTGTTTATTCCCTCAGAGATAATGAGTTACTGATTACTGCTGATACTATCGTATGGATAAACCAACAGGTGTTGAATAAACCCGCCGATGCAGAAGAAGCAAAAAAAATGTTAAGACGCTTGAGTAATAACGTACATTCCGTTTTTACAGGCGTGTGTATAAGAACAAAGCATCAAAAACTCATCTTTTCTGATGAGTCAAAAGTATATATCAAATGGCTGTCAGAAAATGAAATCAACTACTATATTGAGAAATATCAACCACTTGATAAAGCAGGCGCCTATGGTGTTCAAGAATGGTTAGGAGCTACTTCTATTACAGGAATAAAAGGCAGCTACTTTAATGTAATGGGCTTGCCTGTGCATCTTTTATACCAATACCTCCAACCCTTTTGTTATGAATAAAATAAGATTTTATGAAAACGTACACATCCTTTTTTGGCTTGTAAAGGATTTAAGTTGGGTGATGCTATGGAAGCCACTTGGTCTTCTAATGATTATTCCCACAGTAACATTTGCTGCGTGGTTTTGTATTAAATCGTTTTTTCATTCTGAATTTTTTGTTTATTTAGCCACTCTGTTTTGGATATTGGCTAATGCCTTATGGATGATATTAGAATTTTATCAAAAAGAAGAATATAAATACATCTCTGCTTTGCTATTTGGCTTTGGACTTATAGCAGTGTCTTATTATACCATTATTAAACTTAGGAAAATAAAAACTTATCGCTAATTATCTTGTTTTAGTCGTAAAAATTTGATTATACTTGCACAAATTTTGAAAAATGAGAAAAATTTTCATCACTTATGGAGTCGTTTTGTTGTCTATTTCAATGCACAGCCAACCAGAAAATAAAAGTTCATACAAACAGTTATTCACCGAAGGTAGTTATTTAATATTAGAAGAAAATTATCCCTTGGCACTACAAAACCTAACAAAAGCTTATGAAATTGACTCAAGCAATGCTAATATTAATTTTCTCGTCGGGGAATGTTATTTGCATTCTGCTACTGAAAAATCAAAAGCAGAATATTACTTAGCAAAAGCAGTCAAAAATGTAAGAAAAAAATACAGACCCAATGATCCTACTGAAAAATCTGCCCCACCCCACACTCTACTATCCTACGCACAAGCATTGCACATCAATTACAAATTTGATGAAGCCATCCAGTATTATGATAACTTTTTAAACCTGATAGGAACTACTGCTGCTAAAGAATGGCAACAAGAGATAACATATTACAAAAATCAAAGCAATTATGCTAAAAAATTAGTTGCCAACCCTATTAATGTAAAACTCATCAGCATGGGAGATAGCATCAACAGTCCCTATCC
>DAHXOV010000006.1 GCA_027364695.1 bacterium | reverse complement strand
GTGTAATAAAGAGAAGCGATATGATACCTTGCGTATCAAGATAAAGGCGTGCGACGACATGGTTATTCAGGTCTGTGATGGAATAGAAGTGCCGAATGTATTCACACCGAATGGAGATGGGATAAATGATGAATGGCATTTGATATGGGATGTGGATATGGAGATAGAGGACTTTAAAATAGAAGTCTATGATAGGTGGGGACTGAAGGTTTATGAGAATGGAGATAAGGATTTCAGATGGGATGGTAAACGTTGTGGGGGTGTTTTAGATAAAGGATTGGAGCGAGATTTATGCAGTACAGGGACTTATTATTACTTGGTAGAGTATTGGTGTGGTGGAGAGAAGAAAGTATCAAAAGGACATATAACATTATTGAGATGAATAAGAACACCTCTTCATTACAAGAAGTGTTACAGATAATAAAATAAAAAGGTTTTGTAATTTAAGTTTGTAATATTTAAGTATTAAAATTGTTTTATGAATAAAAATAATTTATGTATAATTGCGGCAAAAGCAGAAATATGGATTCTAATGGACAAAATCAAGAATTGGAAAACAACAATGGAAGGGTAATTAAGGCGGGGAAACGCACTTATTACATTGACATTAAAGAAACCAGAACAACTAATCAGTCCTACATCACCATCACTGAGAAAAAGAAAATAATGGATGATGCAGGAAACTTTAAGTATGAGAAACACAAGATTTTCTTGTATCCTGAAGATTTTGATAAATTTTTATCAGCCCTTCAGGAAGCAGTAGCAGAGATTCAGTCAAAGTTCTGATAGTTTGGAGTGGCTCATCGGTAAAAAGATGATATGTTTTTATTTTTGTAAGCAATTTTCAAGCTTAACATAAATTGTATTTTAACAATATGGTATGGAATAATTGTTGGAATAATTAAAAATAAAAATTTAATACGATGAAAAGGAAATTAAGTTTATCTTGTTTAATATGTGTGTATGGAACATGGATGTCTCAAACATTAGAAAGCGCTATTAAAAAATCCAACAATGAACAATTAGATGCCGCTACCTCTGAATTTTTGAGTTTAATCAAGGCTTCACCCGATAAAGGAGAGATTTATTTTTATCTGGGCGAGAATTATTTGAAAAAAGAGTATTTGGACAGTGCTGAGTATTATTATCAACAAGGCATTCAAAGAAATCCTACCTATGCTTTAAACTATGTAGGTTATGGTAAGGCGCTTTGGTATAAAGAAAAGACAGAGGAGGCCAAAGCACAGTTTTTCAAAGCAGTAAGTATTTCTCAGAATACAAATGCGGATGTTTACAGAGAGATAGCAGAAGTGTATATTAGCGCCAAGCAAAAAGATTTAGATGGTGCCATTGACTTGCTCAACAAAGCAATAAAGTTAGAACCCAAGAATGCGAGGAATTATATTTTGATGGGAGACGCCTTGTTAGAAAAAAATCCTACAGATGGCACACCCGCTATCAAGCAATACAATGAGGCAATTAAATTAAATCCTAAATCGGCAACGGGAATATTGAGGATAGGCAAGTTGTATGAGAGAGCAAGAAACTATCAATTGGCATTAGAGCATTATAAAAAAGCAATAGAGATAGAATCCAACTTTGCTCCTGCTTATCGTGAAATGGCGGAACTGTATCATCTGGCAAACATGGATAGTAAAGCAGTAGAAATGTATCAAAAATATCTTGAATTGAATAATAGTACAGAAGCGAGGTATAGATATGCTTCTTTTTTATTTGAAAAAGGAAGTTATGAAGAGGTTATAAAAGAGATGGAATATTTGAAAAATCAGGGATTTGATAATCCGTATGTGAATAGAATATTGGCTTATTCTTATTATGAATTAGGAGATAAAAAAGACAAGGATGCTTACTCAAAAGCTTTGAAGTATATAAATGTTTTTTTTGATAAAGCAGGCAACTATTTCAAATATTTGCCATCTGATTACAAATATAAATCACTTCTTTTAATAAAGCTTGGGAACGATTCATTAGGCATAATAGAGATGAATAAAGCCACACAAATGGATTCATCATTGGCTAATGAGCTTTATAAGGAGATGGCAAAAACAGCATTGAAAAATAAAAAATATGAGCTAGCAATTGGTTATTTTGATCAGCTGAAGCCCGATGTAATGAATGCACAGGATTGGTTTGAAGCGGGGCGTGCTTATTATTTCGCAAAGCAATTTGAAAAAGCAGATACTTCCTTTGGTAATGTGATCAGCAAACTACCCAATTTTGATGTTACTTATGTGTGGAAAGCGAGAGTGAAAGCCAATTTAGATCCTAAAAACGAAAAGTGGTTGGCATTGCCTTATTACGAGAAATACTTGTTACTGGTAAAATCAGAAGACAGATCTAATGTTTCTAAAAAATCTAATGTCATAGAAGCATGCGAGTACATGGGATATTATTTTGCTGCACAAAAAAACAAGGAAAAAGCAACAGAATATTTCAGCATCATAAAGGACTTAGACCCTAATAATGCTAAAGCACAGGCATTTTTTAAACAAGGGCAAAAGAAAAAGTAAAAGGATAACAAGAAAGCAGAATTTTTAGAAGTCAGCTAAGTGTATTTTGATTTACCAAAAATTAATCTTTAATAAGATTATTTCTTGCTTCAGTTGTTTACAGATAAGGTAACGAGGTTTAATTTATTTGCCATACTTTTTTGGTATTCATTTGGTCTGAATATATTTGTCCATCTTTTAGTTTGACAATGCGATGAGCAAATTTTGAAATATCTTCTTCGTGCGTTACGAGGACAATTGTATTTCCTTGTGAATGTATTTGTTCAAGGAGGTTCATTATTTCAACAGATGTTTTGCTATCTAAGTTACCTGTGGGTTCATCAGCAAGTACAAGAGATGGATTATTGACAAGGGCTCTTGCAATGGCAACTCTTTGCTTTTGGCCACCAGAGAGTTCATTTGGTTTGTGTTGCATTCTGTCTTTTAGACCCACACTTTCCAGGGCTATTTGGGCTTTTTTTACTCTTTCTTTTTTTGATATTCCTGCGTAAATGAGAGGCATTTCTACATTTTCTAGTGCTGTATTCCTTGGCAAGAGGTGAAAAGTTTGAAAGACAAAACCGATGAATTTATTTCTAATATGAGCCAGTTCTTGGTCATTCATCGTAGATACATCTATATCGTTGAGAAAATATTTTCCTGATGTGGACTTATCAAGGCAACCGAGTATGTTCATTAATGTTGATTTGCCGCTGCCTGATGGTCCCATAAGTGCTACATATTCATTTTTATGCACGGTGAGGTGAATGTCATTGAGTACTGGTATTTCTTCTTTGCCAAGAAAATAACTTTTAAAGATGTGTTTTAAATGTATGATGGGCGTGCTATTTTCCACTTTTTGATTTTAATTTTTTAATTTGATAGGAGCGCCAAATATACATGAACATAGATACAACAAAAGATAAAACAAAGAACCAGGAGACGTTGCCTGGGTTTTTAATTTGTATCCACACTACGCAAAACAAACTGAATATACCTGCAATGAGCCAAGAGATTTGAGATATTCTGAGAAATTTAATAGGATTCATTGTTTTGATTATATTTTGAGTTTTCGTCATTGATCTGAATAATACCAGTTATGTTTTTGATGGTGTAATCAGAAAAGTCCTCTTCACATTCTATGCCTTTACCAGAAATGATTTGAGTCGGTGTGATAATTTTAATATTTTTATCACTGGTTATTTTTCCTGTATTTTGGTTCCATATCAAATTTTCTGTAACGAGGTGTTCTTTTTTATCATTAAAAAAATTGACATTGTATTTTAAATATGCTTTTTGTGTTTTAGTAAAATAAACAGCTTGGTTGGCAGAAAGAGTAGAAGTTGGTATTTGTTGATAGTTGTAAAAAATAATTTCTATGCTATGGGGGAAGAAGATAAATGGTTCGGGTTCATTTTTATCGTAGGATATCATTTCGCCAGACTTGAGGGTAGCTTTGAGTTTTGTTGAGTCGCTGTACAATAATGTAACATGCTTGGTTTTATGAGAGGGTCTTTGGGCTGGAGGAGCTAATGATTTTATTTTTTCTTTATTGTTTTTGCAATCAACAAGAACAAAGAAGCAAAGAATGATATAAAAAATTTTCGTCAGATAGTGAGTGTGTTCAAGAGTGTTTCTAGTTTTAGAGAGCGACATGACACCTTCAGTTGTTTGGTTTAGAAAGATAGTTTTTTATTTTACTCACCTTCATTGACATTTTTACTTGTATAGCGGCGGTGATCTGTTCTTTTGTAGTTTTTTATTTTACTCACTTTCATTGCCATTTTTACAGCATCGTACATATTGATAATTCCGCCAGTTTTACTAAGTTCGGAGAATTCTATGAGGTTGTCTTTTGTGCCGGGCTTAATTACTTTTTTATTTTTATATTCTGTTCGAACTGTTTCGGTGAGTATTTTTTTTATTTGTTGAGGGGTTAGATCAGGGAAATAGGATTTTAATACAGCGGCAACACCTGCTACAGTTGGTGCTGCCATAGATGTTCCACTGGCAAATTCATACCCATTTTCGGGGGTGGTAGAATAAATATCTACACCAGGAGAAAAGAAATCGACTGTTTTTTTTCCGTAATTACTAAATGATGCGGTGATGAATAAAGAGTCATTCCAACTGGATGCGCCTATATCTATAAAATTATTTGCTTCCTGATTTGAATTTTCAAACTTTTTAGCTGGATAATGATAAATTTCGTCTATATTCAATCCTTCATTACCAGCGGCGTGTATAAGCAATACGCCTTTTTTTTCTGCGTACTTTACAGCCGCATCTACGGCTTTTTTATTCCATGAGTACTTTTTACCGAAACTCATGTTAATGATTTTCGCTCCATTGTCCACAGCATAAATAATGGCGTTGGCTACATCTTTGTCTCTCTCGTCTCCATCAGGAACGCAGCGTACGCTCATAATACGTACATTATCAGCAATGCCTTTTATACCAATATCGTTGGTTCTATTGGCAGCAATGATGCCTGCTACATGTGTGCCATGATAACTTTCAGGTCCCTTGCAGTCGTTGTTACCATAATATTTTTCTGACACATCTTCGTAGTTATCGCCTACTGTTTCTTTTCTGGGTTCAAAGTCAGGATTTAGTTGGTATTTCACTTGTGTTTCGTAGTAATTATATCCTTTTTCTATTTGTTTGTATATTTGTTTGAGTATTTCTTCTTTTTTTTCATCTATTGTCTTAGGG
>DAHXOV010000394.1 GCA_027364695.1 bacterium | reverse complement strand
GCTTATGCCCGACAAGTATGGATGGGGACTTTTCATTCTGTGTTTGCTAAAATACTTCGCAGGGAGGCAGACTTTCTCGGATACGCTTCCACATTTACCATTTACGATACAGAAGACAGCATCAGAATTCTAACAAGCATTATCAGAAAAATGAACCTGGATGAAAAAAATACTTATAAGCCAAGCTATCTATTGAATCGCATTTCTAGCTTGAAAAACAATCTCATATCTCCTACTAGTTATGAAACTATGCCGCAGTTGATTTCAGAAGACCGATATAAAAAAAGAGAGTATTTTTTAGACATCTATAAAGCCTATCAAAAACAATTGCGCAAAAATAACGCCATGGATTTTGATGATTTATTATATTATACTAACATTCTGTTTCGCGACTTCCCTGAAATACTCACTAAATATCAAAATTTATTCCAATATATCTTAGTAGATGAATTTCAAGACACTAATTTTGCGCAATATTTATCCATTAAACAGTTAGCAAAAAATCATCAAAATGTTTGTGTAGTGGGTGATGATGCCCAAAGTATTTATAGTTTCAGGGGAGCTGACATTGATAATATCATTAAGAATTTTAGACAAGATTTCCCTCACCATCAACTTATTAAATTAGAAGAGAATTACCGAAGCACACAATATATCGTAGAAGTATCTAACCACATCATTAAAAAAAACAAACATCAAATACCAAAAAAAGTTTATACGCACAATCCAAAAGGAGAACCCATTCTGCTCTCTGCTTGTTTTGATGAAACCGATGAAGCACAGAGCATTGCGAAAGAAATTATACAATTACGAAACAATGAAATTCCCTATTCTGATCTAGCCATATTGTATCGTACCAATGCCCAATCTCGTATATTTGAAGATGTCTTCAGAAAACATCAGATACCTTATAAAATATACGGCGGAATGTCCTTTTATCAAAGAAAAGAAGTGAAAGATGTTCTTGCTTACTTTCGTGTAGTTATCAATCCTAAGGATGAAGAGGCTTTGATTAGAATTATTAATTTTCCTACACGAGGTATCGGCGACCTTAGCATTGAAAAAATTAAAAGTTATGCTTACGACAATGATATTAGTTTTTTTGAACTGCTTCAAAACATCAAAATTTTACAGGAAGATCTCAACATCAGTAAAAAACAGCTATCTACTTTTGAAAAGTTTGTAACCGGTGTCCTTAATTTTAGAAATATCCTCACTCAATACGATGCCTATACCTTAGCGAATGAAATACTACAATTTTCAGATATAATAAAACATTATGAAGCCAACTTGACAGAAGAAAACAAAGAAAGAATACTGAACATTAAAGAGTTGATGAATGCAATAGAACAGTTTTCAAATTCAGAAAGAACGCTCCCTGAAGAAGATTCTATTGACTATTCAGAATTACCTGCGTACCGCACTTTAGATGAATTTATGAGAGAAGTTAGTCTGCTCACCTCCCAAGATGAAAGAAATGCTACTGACACTTCGCCCAGAGTGGTTCTTATGACCATTCATCTATCCAAAGGATTAGAATTTCCTTATGTATTTATCGCTGGCTTAGAAGAAGGCTTGTTTCCATCTAGCAGAACCATATTTGAAAACGGCATGGAAGAAGAAAGAAGGTTGTTTTACGTGGCTATTACAAGGTCAAAAAAGAAAGTATATCTCTCTTATGCTCAAAGAAGATTTATACGCGGTATGTCTAATTTTTCCAGCCCTAGTAGATTTATCGAAGAGTTACCCGATGAATTCATAAATTTAGGGGACACAGACCGTTACTCAAAGACAAAATACTATGGCGATTTTGATAACAATCACAAGCCCTCTGGTAATTACACAGAGGAATTAGCTAAAACTATCATTAAAAAAAATTTAGTCCATATAAATACAAGTACTAAAAAAAATGATCATTCAAATGCTGTACAAAACAAAGATTTACAAAAAGGCGATTTAGTATATCACGATAAATTTGGCAAAGGGACTATTCTTGATGTATCAGGAGAATGGCCTAATAGCAAGGCAATAGTTTATTTTGATATCAATGGGCAAAAAATTTTACTCCTCAAATTTGCCAAACTGGAAAAACTGTAATGAAAGAAATAAAGCTAAAAATATTTTGTTACACTGGTTTGAATGGTTAAACTGGCTTCTTATTTAAAATACGCTAATGCCCCGCCCTCCATCGCACTTGCTTAGTAAATAAACGTACAGGATAAATGGCTGCCCAAAAGCCAATGACAAGCAAGACCGCCATTACCATAAAAATATCACCTGCCTCCAATTCCACTGGATAATAAGGCAATATAGAATTTTCATTGAATGTAATGAGATGAAATTCAATTTGTACCCAACACACCAAAATACCCAATATCAACCCTATAAAAGCTCCACCAAAAGTAATTAAGAAGCCCTCTGCCATGAAAATACTTTCTATCATTTGTTTGTTTGCACCCAGGGCATATAAGGTCTGAATATCTTTTTGCTTCTCTATGACTAACATTGTCAGTGCGCTGATGATACTAAATGTAGCAATGATTAAAATAAAACTTAGAATAATAAATGTCCATAGTTTTTCTGTTTGTAATGTTTTAAATAATACTTCATTCAATTGCTGCCTGTTTTTCACTATAAAATTGTTCCCTAATATATTTTGTAATTCTATCTGTGTATGCTCCATTCTTTCTTTCTTTATAAGAGCAATTTCTAATGAACTCACCAGGTCTTCTACATCAAATAACTGTTGTGCAAAATTTAAATCACAAAAAATATATTTATAATCAAGATCATCATTCAATGAAAAAATACCTGACACATACGCCAACTTTTCATTTATCACATCTATAGACATCCCTGTATTCTTAACTCTTTTGGGGCTATAAAATACGATGGGCTTAAATTGATTGTTGATATTTAGATCTAATTGATTAGCTACACCCTGTCCGACTATAACATAATAAAGGTCTTTATCTCTTAATATCCACTTCCCATCGCGGACTATTGAACTTACACTGGTCACTTTATTAAAAATACTATCTACTCCTTTTACACTCACCAAAATTTGCTTTCCCTGATACTTTATCAGCGACTGGTTAGACAAGGACTTTGAAACACACTTTACATTGTTATGCTGTGATATATTCTTCAAAATCAAATCTGCTTTAAAATATTTCCCCACAGCCGGGGTTATTTTCAAGTCGGGCTCTACAGAATTATACAAATCGCTTACTACTCCTGTAAACCCATTCATGATAGATATAATAATAATAAATGTAGCAGTGGTGAATGATATGGCAATTAAACTAATCCAACTAATCAAGTTTATTATATTATTAGATTTCTTAGAAAATAAATATCTCGTGGCTAATAATAGTATGATCCTCACAATGAACTATTTTTTTAAAATGCTTTCTATTCTTTCCGCAATATCCAAACTCTCATCAAAGTAGAATCTCAATTCGGGAATCTTTCTCAACTTTTTTGCCAACCTGTCTCCTACAAATTTTCTTATCTTTTTATTACTTTCTTCAATCAGTCGAAATACTTTTTTCCTCTCATATTTATCAGAAGGCATAACACTCACATAGATCTTTGCAATAGATAAATCTCCCGTAACCCTTACCTCAGATATATTAATAAATGCACCCATATAATCAACAGAAGAATGAAATAAAAAATAATCTGCCAAGACTCCATGAACAAGTTCCGCTACTTTTTTTTGCTTAATACTTTCCATAATTTATATTTACTTTCAGCAAATTTACAGGAATTTTTCTACATCGCTTAAAATGAGTGCCGCAAAAATAATATCACCTCCATTTAAAACCATTGAGGATCTTGTACTAAACAAAGAACGACCAAGCCATTGAATCTAAAAAGGAAACTTAATAGTATCTTCTTTCCCTATTTTATCGGAATTACTCTTTAACCATATATCGCAGGCCTTATGTCCTTTTTCTTTCAACTTATTCAAAAATTGCCATGAAGTGTTGAACTTACTTGACAAATTTAAATCTTGTAAGTATTCGTCTGCTAAAATTTGATGTAAAAATATCTTCTTTAATTTGCCATTCAAATTTACCCCTTGTTCTATCAACTCATTTCTAAATTTAATTGCTTTAAATTCGTGCATCAAAGCAGAATTAAAACTAATTTCATTGATTCTGTCTTTTATTTCTTCAATAGAAGTTGGAGTTTTTTGAATGCTAAATGGATTCACTTGCACAATCAAAATATCATCTGCCTGCGGTGTGTTTTTGATGAGCGGGTCTAATGGTGGATTACCCATATAACCACCATCCCAATAATATTCTCCATCAATTTCAACGGGTTTAAATAAATAAGGTAGGCACGCCGACGCCAAAACGCTCTTCACCGTCAATTCTTCTGCGTTAAAAATTTTTGGAAGCCCTGTTTTCACATTCGTAGCACATACAAAAAGCTTTTGCGGCTTTAACTTTTGTAATTCCTCAAAATTGACCAGTGTCGTTAGTATCTTTTCAAGCGGATTGTAATTAAGTGGATTAAATTGAAATGGAGAAAGGTTTTCTGTAATCAACTCAAATGCCCTGTAAATAGGAGAAAAACTTAAATTCCCTTGACTTGCAAAATTGTCTGCAAGCGTGGGCTGAAGCATGAACCATTGTCCTACCAAAGATACTTTGTACCAAAATTTTACCAGCAAATGCTTGGCTAAATTCCTGCCTCCTTTGCATAAACCATAAAGCGAGATAACTGCATTCATTGCGCCTGCACTCGTACCACATATCCCCTCTATCTGTAAATCCTCTTCGTCTAACAACCTATCTATCACGCCCCATGTAAAAGCCCCATGTGCACCCCCTCCCTGAAGAGCTAAGTCAATTTTTTTCATAGCATTGCATTATCTTGTTGTATGTTTTTACGATAAATTTACTTCATGGTTAGTATAAAATTTATCTTTTCTATATTCGTTTGAAATTGCTTTTCTTTGTTCAAAATTTTATGTTTTATGTTAGAAAAAATCAATGCTAATTGGAAATGGGCAACGCTCTGCTCCATCCTTGTGTTTTTTATATTGACGGTTCTCTATTTCAAGCCCATGTATTTTGAGGATAAAGTACTTCATCAAGGCGATATTTTAAGACATAAAGCAATGAGTAAGGAGATTATTGACTACAGAGAAAAACACCATCAAGAGCCCTTATGGACCAATTCTATGTTTGGCGGAATGCCATCATATCAAATATCTACCGAATATAGCGGCAATTGGCTTTCATTTTTAGATAAACTTTTTAAGTTCTTTTTACCGCACCCATCAGGTTACTTATTTTTATATGGGATAGGTTTTTTTATTTTAATGTCAGTGTTACGAATACCTTATTTATTGGGCATTTCTGCAGCCATTGCTTATGCACTATCGTCTTATCTTTTAATCATTATAGAAGCAGGGCACAATTCAAAAGCCAATGCCATTGGATATATGCCTCTCGTTATTGCTTCTCTTTGGATGTTATTTAAACAAAATCAATGGTTGGGAACTTTGATGTCTGCTCTATTTTGGGCATTGGAAATCAATGCTAATCACTTACAAATTACTTATTACCTTGTAATGATGGTCTTTATCTTTTGGCTATTTTGGCTATACGAAGCATTTAAATCCAAAATGTTGCATTCATTTATTATTCGCTCTGTCTTATTTGGATTAGCTATGCTTATCGGTATTCTGCCTAATATGGGCAATTTACTTACTACTTATGAATACGGCAAATTTTCTACTCGGGGTAAAAGCGAACTCACTATTAATGCTGACCTAAAACCCAATTTATCCATTAAAACTTCAGGATTAGATAAGGATTATGCTACTCAATGGAGTTATGGCACTGGAGAGATTTTTTCTTTTATCATCCCCGATTTTAAGGGAGGCGCGTCCCAATCTATTGCCGCTGCAGATGCGGATGCATTAAAAGATATACCGTCTGATAGGCGAGAAATAGTGGGGAGCCAGTCGGCTTACTTTGGACCACAACCATTTACAAGCGGACCTGTTTATCTTGGTGCAATCGTGGTATTTCTGATGGTATTTGGATGCTTCATACTACCAAAAGAATGGAAGATCCCTCTGCTTATCATTACTTTATTATCCATAGTACTATCC
>DAHXOV010000354.1 GCA_027364695.1 bacterium | reverse complement strand
TACTATGACAGCAAAAACATTAAAAAACCATTGCTTGCATTTAATTTCAAAGTAGAAAACTTTGACATTCAAAAAACATTTGAAACCTTTAGCACTGTTCAGAAACTTGCACCAATTGCCAAATACACAAAAGGATTGTTTTCTGCAACATTAGAAAACTTTAATAGTGCACTGAATGAAAATATGGAACCAGATCTGAATGCTATAGACGCCAGTGGAATGATAAAAACTAATAACATTGTAATAGGAGGATATGAGCCATTCAATCAACTAGCCGATGCGCTGAAACAAGAACAATTTAAAACACTTCATCTTCAGAACCTGAACCTGTCCTACAAAATTAAAAATGGAAGGGTAAATTTTGAACCATTTACCACCAAAATCAACCAAATTCAAACAACTGTTGCAGGAAGCACAGGCATAGACCAATCTATTGATTATAAGTGGGCAATGGAAATACCCAAATCTATGTTTGGCAATCAGGCAAATAATGCTATGACCGGTTTATTGCAGCAACTCAATCAAAAAACAGGCGCCAACGTACAATTACCGGAAAAATTAAATATGGATGTATTTTTCGGTGGAACAGTAACCAAACCCATCGTAAAAACAAGTATGAAAGGAACCACCCAGGCAGTGCAGCAAGAGGTAAAAGAACAAGTAACTCAGGTGCTGACGGATAAAGCAGCCGAAGAAGCACAAAAGATATTGGCAGAAGCGCAGGAACAAGTCAATAAATTAAAAGCAGAAGCACAAAAATCAGCCGACCAAATCAAACAGGAAGGATACAAACAAGCCGATGAATTAGAAAAAAAGGGAGCTAACCCATTAGAAAAAATGACCAATAAGAAATTAGCCGAACAACTTAGAAAAGAAACCGATAAAAAATCCCAAAAAGTGATAGATGAAACCAACGTTAAAAGTGATAAAATAATGGCAGACGCTAAAGCAAAAGCAGATGAAAAATTACAGAAAAAATAAAATATATTGAAACTTATTTGACGCTTAAAACCCAATCAATAATAATCAACTGTATGACTATTATTAGTGTATATTTTTTTAATCATTGTGTATTATGTTTCTGATTCTTGTATTGTTATTAATAGTTTTTTAATACTCGTCAGGTCATGATGAATCATTTCTAGATTATATATTATCTTATCTTGATTTAATAAATACTTACTGACAATGTTTTCTATAACACATTGAGAGAATAAAAACTCAGCCTTTCCTTTTTCTTTTTCTTCTGTATGGCTGGTTTTTTTAGCTTCGCCTAATTTTTCTTCTACTTCCTGATGCATATATTTTATAAAGTTCTCTTTCAGTAATAAAGAAATTCTGATCAATAAATCGCTATCGATACTCTGTTTATTAAACATTTGATATACTGCTGGTCGTGATAAGCTAATTTTTTCTGCAAATTCAGTAACAGAGTAGCCGCTGGTGTTAAGTTTTTCCTGAATCAAACGACCCAAATGAATTTTATTCTTAGACGACTTTCTTTTTTTTTGGTCCATTTTTTTTGCTTAAAGGTATGTTTTATAGTAGAATTGTTTTAACAATAAATAAATACAAACAGTATAATATTATTTTCATTTTATAGTATGTATATTACATTATGTCTATTTTATTTTTCTATTTGAAAAAAAATACTTACACTTGCCCCTATAATGTTTTCTCCTAAAAACTTATTGTATGCATTCAAATACAAATACAAATAAATTTTGCGGAAGCAAAAATAATATAAACAGTGTTCGTATTTTTCACTGGTCAGTCATAGGAATAGCACTTATACTTTCTGTACTGTTTCTTTCACTCATCAGCGCAGCCAAAGCAGCTACTTATTATTATATCAGTGGAGCACTAACCAATATCAATTCATGGAAAACAAACGCTAATGGCACAGGTACTTCGCCTGCAAGTTTTCTTACAGGAACAAATACATTCATTGTCTGGAATAGTGTATATTCTACATCAATCCAACATTAACAGGAACATGGAATTTTGGAGGAAGCAATATTCTGCAAATTGCTACAAGTACAGGGAGCGCTTCATTAACCATCGGAAGTGGAACATTAAACCTGCAAGGAAATTCTATTTTGAGAGTGGGTGCTACTACAGGAACTACACCCAAACAACTTTATATTACTTCTAATGGAGTACTCAGTATTACATCTGGAGCGGCTGTTCCTCTACGAGTATATAACAATGCTACCCTTACCATAGCTGCTTCTGTTTTCCCTTCTTCTAATCAGGTATCACTGAATGCAGGAAGCTTTGTGGAATGGGCACAAAGTACCTCTGTAAATATATGGGAAAGAGCGTATAGAAATTTAATTATATCAGGTACAGGCACAAAAATTCTTTCGGGTGCAGCTAATACAAGAGTAATCAATACTTTAAATATGCAGAGTGGCGCATTACAAATGAGTAATAATAATAGAACATTAAGGTTATCAGGCACCATTACAGGGACGGTGCCTATCACCACAGGAAGTAGTAATTTGCTTATTGATGGAAATGGCGTTTTTGGTACCATATATTTTTCCGGGTCGCAGACAATAAATAATTTTACTATTAACAAAACAAACAGTACAGGACTCATTACCTTAGGTAGTAATTTAATTGTAAATGGTACTTTTAATTTTTTGAATGGAAATTTAAATTTAAACAACCGTACACTTACATTAATGGGGAATATCACTTTCCCTACCGTTACAACAAATGGTTTTTTTACAGGAGCTAACAATTCAAATGTGATCATTGGCGGAGCAGGTACGATTACTAATAAGCTCCTTATGAATCAATCTAACAACATCACTCGTTCCCTCTACAACTTAACATTTAATAGATCAAACAGAACACTCATCTTAGGCGATACCCTACATATATGGGGCTCGCTAACAGCCACTACAGGAACTATCAATTGTGGCAATAACTTATGTTATATCAAAGCCAGCAATACACTAAAAGGCAGAGTAGGACCTATTGGTACTAATGCAGACGTTACAGGAACGCTCACAGTAGAAGCTTATGCCAAAGGTAATATCACGGGCTATGCTATACTTGGTGCATCTGGCATTACAGGAAGAACTTTTGCTGACTGGAACGATGATTTTACCATTACCTGTCCTGCTTGCCCAAACGGTTCTGTGGTAGGTGGTGTGCCATTCACTTCTATTCTTTATTATTCCGAACCAGCTGTTACGGATTGTTATACTTGCTCTCCACATTATGTTTATATCAATTCAATTTCAGACCCCATCAATCTAGGAACAGGTTATTATGTTTATCTCGGCACCTCCACTTACACAACATCCGATATTGTCATAGACCTCACAGGAACACTGGTGAAAAAAAATTTTGGTACTATTCAACTTACCCTCACCGGCGCTCTCAGCACACAAAATGGATGGAACTTAATTGCTAACCCATATCCATCACCCATTAGCTTTACTACGGCATTTTCTTCCTACTCTACTCAGATAGAGTATGCGGGCTATGTATGGAATACAGACCTGAATGGTGGAAATGGAGACCACGCTATATATATTCCAGGGGTTGGCTCTATCCCCTCAGTATCAAGCGGTGGTATAGATAATAATATACCAATGGGACAAGCCATATTCATCCGATCTCTGAATG
>DAHXOV010000324.1 GCA_027364695.1 bacterium | reverse complement strand
CACTGCTTATACTTGCTGCTAAATTGAGTATCGCCTCCATTCAAGGCATACCTTTCTCTATGAATACAAAATATCTTTTAAGTTTGTTTTTTTTGGATGGTATTATTTTGTTTTTATCGCTTGTTTTATTTCCGCAGATGTGGAGCGATTAAGGGATAGAACAATGAAGTGTATCATCCCCTTGTTTGTAAATCATATATTGAAAAAAGAATTGAAACATCTCGTCTGTTGTTTTCATTGAATGAAACCCGTCGCCCTCTTTTACTTCTATGGGTGGATAGTTGGGATTGTAAAGATTCTTTGAAGTATTGTTATAAGTACCTATGGCTACAATTAAAGAATTTCTGGGGATAACGACAGGTTTTTTATAAATATAATAATATTGCCAATTAAAATTCCACCTTGGAATTTTGACGAGTGGAATAGTATCTTTGAATGGTGTTATAGCAAAAGTAATAAAAGATTGTCCTAGCAGATGCATGTGTGGATTCACGGCAAGGATACTAATATCTGCAGGGATAAGAAGTGTGGTAGTGAATGTTTGGATAGTATTTGGAGAGATAACGAGCGGTGGTTGTATTTTTGACATGCCGTTTGTTCCCATTTGTCCTTCATAGACATATCTTTCGGGGCGATTGGGAGCAAAATATACATTCAAGTAACTACTGTCATAGCAGGCACGATGTGTTGGTCCATAATGAATATCGTTGATAAAAAATACACCTTTTTTTGGCAAGAAAAATCCGCCAATATTATTTTTGTAAAATAACGGTAAGAATCCAGGTAGATAATAAATAGTGTTTGGGATGAGCAGAGGAAGTAGGTTTTTTGGCGATTGGTTTTTAGTATCTAAGTATGTTAATCCCATGGTTTTGTATGTCTGAATGTAATTTTCTATAGGTTCTTCAGCATAAGTGCTACCCTGATAGTAGTTGAATTTTCTTTTTTCATCATATCTCAGTAAATGTCCATTCACATGATGGATTATTTTTTTTTGATGCGGCACAAATTCTACATATTGTACAAAGGTATCTTTATCTAATTGATAGGGCATTTTTACAACAAAAAAATGATCACTGCCATTTCCGTTGATATAGACAGGTTTTTGAAAATATATGACCAGATCGGGTTTTCTGTAGTTTATTTTTTTTGACCATTCGGTGGTATTGATTTTGGTGGTATCTCCGGCGGGACAATGGTTTTTAATCCATGATATAATTTTTTCTTTTTCTTCTTTTGTGAGGACGAGTTCATTGGCAAATCTTGAATAGGAAGTATCGGCGGGCCAGGGTGGCATGATATTATTTTCAATAACGAAGCGTATTTTATTGGCGTGTTGTTTTATATCTGAGTAAGTAAGTAAGCTAAAAGGTCCTGCTTGTTCAGGACGATGACAGACAGCACATTTTTGGTGAACAATAGGAGCGATGTCTTGATAGTTTGCTTTTTCATTTTTATTTGAATAATTGCAACTATTAAAAATAAAGTAGAAGAGAAAGAAGAGATAAAATAAGGGGATTCTTCTAGAAACCATAATAAGGCTTCAAAAATACATAAACGATGGGACCTGTAAAACAGACATATAGCCACAAAGGATAAGACCAGCGAACTATTTTTTTATGTTGAATAATTTGAGTGTTTAAACCATAGTAAAAAGATAATAATACCAAGGGAAAAGTAATGGCTGCTAATAGGATGTGTGTAACAAGTATAAATAAATAAACAGACCTAATGCTTGATACAGATTGACGTTCTGAATCTTCTAGTATGCCATTATGATTGGCATCGCCGAAGAGGGTCTCGGGTAAGAAAAAGTGGGCTACTACATAAGATATTAGAAATAAAGCGCTTAATATAAAAGCAGTGATATTGAGGGATTTGTGCAGTTGTATTTTTTTATTTTTAATTGCCCAAAATGAGAAGAGTAATAAAAAGAACGATGCAGAATTTAGTAATGCATTTATAAGTGGTAAAGTATATATAAATTCAGGTATTTGCGAAGGAGGCGTGATAAGTTTTTTATTGAGTATTAGAACGACAGCAAGAACGATAATAGTAAGTAGGATAATGATGGTTTTAATTGTTTTTTCATTTTTCATACTACTTAATTTTGTGAGATACTTATAAATCAAAAATCAGGGTATTTACCCAGATAGTTGTGTGGAGTAATCTTTTTTAGTTCTAACTTAATATCTTCGGAGACATTGAGGTTATCTATAAATTGATGGATGTCGTTTTGGTGGATAGTATTGTTTCCTCTTGTAAAATTTTTCAATACTTCATAAGCATTTGGGTAATTTTCTCTTCGCAAGATATTTTGAATAGCTTCTGCTATTATTTGCCAAGAATTATTTAAATCATTTTCTATAATAGATAAGTTAGGCTCTATTTTTGTTAATCCTTTTTGAATGCTTTGAATGCTTAATATGGTATGGGCAAATGGTACGCCGACATTTCTTATTACTGTACTATCGGTCAGGTCTCTTTGCCAGCGGGAAACTGGCAGTTTTTCTGACAATAGCTCAAAAATAGCATTAGCATATTTTAAATTTCCTTCTGCATTTTCAAAATCTATTGGATTAATCTTATGAGGCATAGCAGAAGAGCCCACTTCGTTGGGATTGGCTTTTTGCTTAAAGTAGTTAATGCTTATATACATCCATATATCTACACACAAATCAATGAGTATATTATTTATTCTTTTGCAGGCATCAAAGAGCGCAGACAGATAATCGTAGTTTTCAATTTGTGTGGTAAAGGGGTATCTTTCTAAACCGAATGAGTGAATAAAATGATCCGCAATATTTAGCCAATTGATATTTGGGTACGTTACATAATGTGCGTTAAAGTTGCCCGTAGCACCACCAAACTTGGCTTTGATGGGTATTTTTTTTAGATCATGGTATTGTGCTTCTATTCTGTGTACAAACACATATATTTCTTTTCCAAGTGTAGTAGGGCTTGCAGATTGCCCATGTGTGCGGGCTAACATGGATATATTTTTATACCCTTTACTGATTGTTTTTAAGTTATAGATTAATTTTTCAATGGATGGGAAGAATTCCTGATGAAGAAAATTTCTTATCATTAGAGGAATAGCCGTATTATTGACATCTTGTGAGGTAAGTCCAAAATGAACAAATTCTCTTATTGTGTCATATTCTTTTGTATTGATTTTTTCTTTGATGAAATATTCTACTGCTTTGACGTCGTGATTGATTGTTTTTTCAATTTCTTTTATTCTTTGAGCATCGGTAATAGAAAAATTTTTATATATATTTTCAAGGTATTGAATTTGTTGTTCTGTGAGAGGCGAAAAATTTTTCAGGTTTAAGCGGGACAAAGCAATGAAATACTGAATTTCTACATATATTCTATATTTTATCAATGCATACTCTGAGAAATAATTGCTGAGTGAATGGAGTTTTTCATAATATCTGCCGTCTATTGGAGATATACTGTATAGAGTGTGTTGCATGCTAATTTGACTGTTTTAATGTGCTAATAATCTGAGATATGGCAAATAATTTACTTTCTTGAAAGCTATCGGTTAATATTTGCAATCCATAAGGTAAATTATTTTCTGATGCTATTCCCACGGGTACAGAAATAGCGGGTATTCCAACGATATTGGCGAGCACTGTGTATATGTCTTCCAAATATAATTTTAGTGGGTCATCTGTTTTTTGTCCAATTTTAAAGGCAGTAGAAGGTGTAGTTGGCATAATGATGGCATCATAGTGTTTGAATATTTCTTTGATGGTGTTGTAGATATATCTTCTTACTTTTTGGGCTTTGGTATAATAGGCATCATAATAGCCAACGCTCAATATAAATGTGCCTAATAAGATTCTTCTTTTTACTTCTGTGCCAAAGCCGATGCTTCTGCTTTTTTTATACATATCTTCCAGGTCTTTGGCATCAGGATAGCGGTAACCGTACTTTACACCATCGTATCTTGATAAATTGGCGGATGCTTCTGCAGTGGTCAGTACATAGTAGGTGGGTATCAGGTATTTTAATAAAGAAAAGTTTACGGGCTCTATGATGTGCCCAGCCTGTTGTAGTTGTGTGAGCGTATCCTGTATATTATTTTTAATTTCTTTTTCTAATCCGTCTGAATTGATGACCTCTGGGAAATAAGCAATTTTAAATGATTGATTTTTAAGGTGCTTGAGTTGGGATGAGTAATCCTCTATGGGTAATTGGGCACAAGTGGCGTCGTATTCATCTCCTCCCGCAATCACAGAAAGAATTTTTGCTGCATCATGAATATTGTATGTAAATAGTCCTATTTGGTCGAAAGAAGATGCATAAGCAATGAGCCCCCATCTGGATATTCTTCCGTAAGTAGGTTTGAGCCCCACTACACCACAAAAGGAGGCAGGTTGTCTTACAGATCCACCAGTGTCGGATCCTATAG
>DAHXOV010000318.1 GCA_027364695.1 bacterium | reverse complement strand
TTTTGGCAGAGCGATGAATAACCCTGTTGGAACAAGGTATCTTTCAAGAGGCTTTAGTATAATAGTTTGGTCTGTGTTTGCAAACAAGTCCATACCAGCAGAGAGATCTGTTTGATATTTTGGCAGAGGGTGTGGGCTTTTGTTGATGATTTCTATTTCTAATGTATCCATTGGTTGTAAGTTTTTATGATGGATTAATAAACTGCATAAGCAATGAAGTCGGGATTGATGAAGTCTTTTTTGTGATATTCAAGTGGTTGTAAATTTCGGGCGTCTAGCAGGATGCCTCCTGCTTCTTTGAGTATAGCATGAGCAGCAGCGGTATCCCATTCCATTGTTCTTCCAAAGCGGGGATATTCATGTGCTTTGCCTTCTGCGAGCCAAGCTATTTTAATACTACTACCCATTCGTATGTATTCAATGATAGAATGTTCTTTTCTTTTTTCATCTATGTACGCCATGGTTTTGTCATCTAAATGTGAGCGGCTGGTGAGAATGGTATAGATATCAGGAAGATTGTAAATAGGGAGTTTGTCTGACAGGTCTAAAATATCTTGTAGAGAAAATTCGGGATGGAGAATAAGTTTGTTTAAATCGTTATCAGAGATTTTATATGCTCCAAAGTGTTTGAGTCCGAAATATAATAATTGAATGGTGGGAGCATAGACTACTCCTAAGACAGGTTCTTTGTTTTCAATGATCGCTATATTAACTGTAAATTCACCGTTTTTTTTGATAAATTCTCTGGTGCCATCTAGTGGGTCTATGATGAAATAGGTGTGAATGTTGCTAAATTCTTCTTCTGTATAATTATTTTCTTCTTCGCTGATAACAGGTATATTGTGATGCGAGAGCAGTTGAATAATTTTTTTGCTGGATAGTTTATCTGCAATAGTTACTGGTGTGTTATCAGATTTTGTATCTATATCAAAGGAGGTGGTATATATTTCATTAATGATTTTTCCAGCTTCAATAGCGGCATTGATACAATCTAATACTAATTCTTTCATTTTTTTTTAATAACCCCCATAAAGGTAAAGAATAAAATAAAGAATATCAAAGCATCAGAAATGTTTTTAATAATTGTATTTTTTAGAACGTTTTTATTTTGTCAAACCAACACAAAAAGATGGAGTTTCTGTTGTTTGCATCGACAAGTACTTTTGAGAAGGGATACTCATTGTGCATGTATAAAATAGTACAAAAAGTGGAAGAGTATTTGCTTATCACACATTTTTAAACATAAAAATTGTAATGGTGTTATTTGGCACATAAACAGATATATCGTACATTTGCAAGAAAAAATTGGCAGAGAAGATTGTTGTTTTGGATGAATTAAATCCCGTAGAAATTTACGGTGTAAATGATGAAAAATTGAATATAATACGTAAGTGTTTTCCTCATTTAAAGATAGTAGCGAGGGGGAATGAGATGAAGCTGATAGGGGAAACAGAAGAAGTGCATGAGTTCGAAAAAAGATGGAAGAAACTTTTGAATTATTATAATGATTTTGGAATTCTAACTGCTTCTGTAATTGAAAAATTGATGAATAATTCTGATAAACAGCCCTTATATAAAAGTGAAATGGCTGGCGCTCATAACAATGTTATTTTATATGGAAATAATGGTTTTGTAATCAGAGCAAAGACGGTTAATCAAAGGAAATTAGTAGAGGCGATAGAAAGTAATGATGTTGTATTTGCTATTGGTCCTGCAGGGTCTGGCAAAACATATACAGCGGTGGCTTTGGCAGTACGTGCCTTGAAAAATAAGACGGTGAAGAGAATAATTCTCACTCGTCCTGCGGTAGAAGCGGGAGAAAATTTGGGCTTTTTGCCTGGAGATTTGAAAGAAAAATTAGACCCTTATATGCAGCCCATTTATGATGCTTTGACAGATATGATACCAATAGATAAATTGCAGTTGTACATAGAAAATAGAACCATACAAATCGCTCCACTGGCTTTTATGAGGGGCAGGACTTTAGATAATGCTTTTGTGATATTGGATGAAGCTCAAAATACTACACAAAGTCAGATGAAAATGTTTTTGACCCGTATGGGGAATAATGCAAAGTTTATCATCACAGGAGATATTACAC
>DAHXOV010000302.1 GCA_027364695.1 bacterium | reverse complement strand
CATTCATATAATACCATAAGCTTTGAAGTGGGTAGGTTTCTTTAATGTCTAATGGTTCATTGCTGATTTTGAATTGCACTCTGAATATAATATTTTGTCCGTTGTTGTCTTTTTGTGTATTTGTGAGGTTATTATTTTGGGGAGGGGTGTGGAGGGTTGTAGTATCGTTATTTTCATTGTTATTATTGGGAGGAAGTATGCCTGCGAGGATATTTTCATTTTGGAGTGGTGGCAGGTTGGCAATGTCGTCGTTGAAGGTGATTTTTTTACCTTCTATTTCGGCTTTGTATGTTCTGATGGCATTAAAGATGGAGGCGGCGATATATTTTTGTCCGAGTTCAGAGCCGAGGAGATGTTCTTCATTAGGGTTGGTGAGATAACCTATTTCAGTGAGTACGCTGGGCATAGAGGTTCTCCACAATACCCATATACTCTGGCGATGTACCCCTTTGTCTATTCGTCCTGCTTTGGTTTTATATTCTTGTTGTATTTTTAGTGCGAGTTTGGCACTTTGTATGACATAGGCAGAAGTGTAGTTACTCATGATGATATAGGTTTCTTCGCTTTCAGGATCAAATCCTTGATATTTTTGTTTGTAATTATCTTCTAGGAGAATGGGGGCATTTTCTCGCATGGCTACAGTCATTTTTCCTTTTTCATTTTTTATTCCCATAACATAGGTTTCGGAGCCAAAGGGCTCTGGGTTAGATGTTTCTAATATGATATATTTCCCTTTTGAATTCTTGATTTTTTTGGGTTTTAATTTTCCCGTTTTTTGGTCTGTTATCATCATGGGTTTTCCTGCAGCATTGCAATGTATAGAGATAAATAGGTCCGCTTTATGTCTGTTGGCTATTTGTGCTCTTTCTTCTAGTTCTACAAATTCATCGGTGGTACGTGTCATAATGACTTTTACTTCGGGTAAATATTTTTTGAAGAGTTCTTCAAGTTTTAATGCAACTGATAGTGCAATGTCTTTTTCTTTAAATGTGATTCCACTGGTGCCAGGGTCTTTTCCGCCATGGCCTGCGTCTATGACAATAGTTTTAATACTGGAGTATTTATTTTCTTGAGCAAGCGCGTATTGGAAAGCAAGGAGGATAAAGACAGATAAAAAATAGTTCCAACGAGGTATGAGTTTTGTTATTTTTAATAGGGCATTTAGCTGGGGAGAAAGGCTGGTAAAAAATTTGTGTGAGGTCCACAGGTGGGTTTGATTTGGCGGCTCGCTTCGCTCGCCGCAAAACCGCTCCTTGCCCATTTGAAAAGATAATGACTTAAATGGATAAGGGTGATGTGTATGAACAGAAGTGAGTGTGAACAGCGTGTTTGTACAGTAGGCATTACCAAAGCGATTGCTTAGCCCGTAATAGCCCGACCAAAACGAGCGAAGCGAACAAGAAACACTTCCAAACAATAAATGCAATAATTTATTTAAAAATAAGCATAAAGAACAAAGCATAAAAAGTTTTAATTCTCCACGAAATACTTAATAAGGAATTTTTTTTGATTAGTTTTGTCGCAATAATTGGGCACAAATTTAAATTAAGCAAGCGTTGAATGTTGGGAACAAATTTACGAAATATCATCACTGTATTGTTGATAAATGTGGCACATTTTAGTTTTTTTTCACAGGAAGGACGAAAAGATAGTTTGTATCAATCGGAGCCAGATTCTTTGTATGCAGATGGGTTGGACGAAGAGATGAAAGCAATGGCAAGGGATTCTATTGTTTTTTTTCCTCATCAGAGGTACACGGTGATGTATGGGAAGGCGGAGGTAGAGACAAAGCAAGAGACGGGGGATGTCGTACGGCTTGTAGCCGGGAAAATTGAAATGGATGATGATAAAAAAGTGGTGCAGGCAGAAGGCACAAAGGACAGTATAGGGCGATTGGCAGAAACCCCTGTATTCACAGAGGGAAATAATAAGATGGAAGCTGAAAAGATTGCATATAACATACAAACAGGAAAGGGTAAGATATGGAATGCATATACGAGCGAGAATAATCTGATAGTATATGGGAATGAGATTAAGAAAGATGATAAGGATATTTTGTATCTGAAGAATTTGAAGTGTATTCCATGTGAATACAGAGATGCGCAAACCTATTTTGTGGCGACAAAAGCGAAGGTGATACCTAAGGATAAAATAGTGACTGGACCTTTGTATTTGCAAATAGCAGGAATACCTACGCCTTTGTTTTTACCATTTGGTTATTTCCCAAATACGAAGAGCAGCACGAGTGGTTTTTTGATGCCATTTGTTGGCAATTCGCCCACACAGGGGTATTTTTTGAGAGATGGAGGGGCTTATTGGGCTATGAGTGAAAAGATAGATTTGTTTTTGCGAGGAGATATTTATACAAATGGGAGCTGGGGAATAAGGGCATTGAGTAATTATAATTTTATATACAAGTCGCAGGGGGTATTTTCGATGGGATATTCGGAATATTATTTGGGTGATAGGGATGTGCCACAACAAGCTCAAAAGACGAAATCATATCAGGTGCAGTGGAAGCACTTTCAGGATACAAAGTTGAATCCGAGCGTAAAATTTTCTGCCGATGTGAATTACAATGCGAATCAGTTTAATAAATATAATGCCATCAATACAGGTCAGTATTTGAACAATGTTTTTATTTCCAATGTTGCTTTTGCGAAGGTGTTTGGTTTTGGTATAATAAGTTTGAATGCGATGCATTCGCAAAATAGTCAGACGCATTATGCTGAGATGAATTTGCCACAAGTAACCGTCAATGTGAATCGTTTTTTCCCATTTAATATGAAAGGGAATAAGTCAGCAAATATATGGACGCGGTTGGGCGTTTCGTATGTGCTTGAGTCAAGGGTTAATGTGAAAGGGACCGATACAACTTTGTTTGAGCAGCGTACTTTTTCAAAAAGGATGCAAACAGGTATTAAGCAAACAATGCCTATCAATACTACTTTTAATTTGTTTAAGTATATGACTGTTACGCCTGGGGTGAATTTGTCTATGGTTTCGTATCCGCGATATATTAGAAAATATTTTGATAACAATATTTTAAATACAGATACATTGGCTCAATGGGTGAATGGTTTGGACTTTAACAGTAATGTGTCTATGGCTTTTAAGGTTTTTACAGATGTTTTTTTTAATAAAGGAAAGGTGAAGCAGTTTCGTTATATGCTGATACCTACTTTGAATTATGTATATCGTCCTGATATTGCAAAAGTTTGGGGGTATCAAAAGATATATTATGATAATACAGGAAGGAAGTATAATTACTCTATTTTTGAGAATAGTTTATATGGGGGACCTGCAGCAGGAGAGCAGAATATATTGAGTTTTAATTTGAATAATAATTTGGAAGCAAAGGTAAAAACCAGAACGGATTCGGGAAGTGTATTTAAAAAAGTAACATGGCTTCAGAATCTTGGTGTATCAGGGAGTTATAATTTTGCTGTGGATAGTTTTCGGTTGTCCCCTATAACATTTAGTGCAAGAAATAAGATATGGAAGTTTTTTGATTTTTTGTTGAATGCGGTGGGAGATCCATATTATTATGATAAAGAGCGTGGTAAGAGATATGATAAATATCTGAT
>DAHXOV010000297.1 GCA_027364695.1 bacterium | reverse complement strand
TGATATAATTGCACCATCGGTGGCTTTCTCATATCTGTTGAGTATTGAAATAATGGATGGGTTTAGTTCAGGATGGGGTTTTTCTTGGGGAGATCTTTTATCAAATACTATGGGCGTGGGTATGTTTTATGTCAATCAAAGCATTGTTTCTTATTGGCTTGTTCCAAAATTTTCTTTTTATCCTACGAGTTATGCGAAATTAAATTCATCTTTGTTGGGTAAAAATACATCGGAACAAATCATTAAAGATTACAATGGACAGACATATTGGATAAGTGTTTCACCCTTTTATAGATGGAATAAGAAAATGGAATGGTTTTGTATATCCTTTGGTTATGGTATAGACGGGAGCATAGGGGCTAGAAGTAATGTTTTTTATAGAGATCGGCAGTATTATGATTATTCGTACATAAAAAGGCAACAGCAGTTTTATTTAAGTATAGATGTGGATTGGTCAAAATTGCATTTTAGGAAGAAGTGGGTAGGTAGATGGTTGAGTGTAATAAATTGGATTAAGTTGCCCTTGCCTGCGTTTGAATGGAAAGGAAATAATTTTTACTTTCGCCCATTGTTATTTTCAAATTAGATATATGAAATTATATTCTATTGATACGGGTTTTTTTAAATTAGATGGTGGTGCAATGTTTGGAGTGGTACCCAAATCTATATGGCAAAAATTGAATCCTGCAGATGAAAATAATATGTGCACATGGGCAATGAGATGCTTGTTGATAGAAGACGGTAATAGATTGGTACTAGTGGACACTGGTATTGGTAATAAACAAAGTGTGAGATTTTTTAGTTATTATTATTTGCATGGCGAAGATACACTTGAGCGGTCGTTGAATAAGTATGATTTTTCTTTTTCAGATGTTACAGATGTTGTTTTAACTCATCTGCATTTTGATCATTGTGGAGGGGCGATTTCTTTTGATAAGTCAAAGGAAAACTATTATCCAACATTTCCAAATGCTATTTACTGGAGCCATTATCAGCACTGGAAATGGGCGATACAGCCAAATGTCAGAGAGAAAGCAAGTTTCCTGAAAGAAAATATCTTACCAATTCAAAAGAGTGGACAATTAAAATTTGTTGATAAAGACAAGTACAATTTACCTTTTGAATACATAGATGTATATGGGCATACAGAAGCAATGATATTGCCGATAATAAAATACAAGGGATACAAGATTATTTATATGGCAGATTTAATTCCATCTTCGGGACATATACCTGTGCCTTATGTAATGGCTTACGACTTAAGACCATTAGAGACAATGGGAGAAAAAGAAAAAATCTTAAATCAATGTTTGAATGAAAATGCGTTGTTATTTTTTGAACATGATCCTAAAATAGAGATATGCAGTTTAGAAAATACCGAAAGAGGTATAAGGTTATCAGATGAAATGAAGTTAAATGCGATATAAAATAAATAGGAAGTTATGAAAAATAATAGAGTTTGCGAATTATTTAAGATTAAATACCCGCTTATACAAGCAGGCATGATATGGTGTAGTGGTTGGGAACTTGCAGCAGCAGTGAGCAATGTAGGGGGCTTGGGCTTAATTGGTTCGGGTTCTATGTATCCTGATATTTTGAGGGAACATATACGAAAATGTAAAGCGGCAGCCAATCAGCCATTTGGTGTAAATGTACCATTGCTTTATCCAGATATTGATAAACATATTCAAATCATTATTGAGGAAGGCGTCAAAATTGTTTTTACATCGGCAGGCAATCCTAAAACATGGACGTCATTATTAAAAGAGCATGGCATTATTGTAGTACATGTGGTACCTGGTACAAAATATGCAATTAAAGCCCAAGATGCTGGTGTAGATGCAGTAGTAGCCGAAGGATTTGAAGCAGGAGGGCATAACGGAAGAGAAGAGACCACAACCATGACGCTTATTCCCACAGTCAGAAAAGCAATTCATATACCCCTTATTGCAGCAGGGGGTATAGGTACAGGTACGTCTATGGCAGCAGCATTTGCACTTGGAGCTGAAGGAGTACAAATAGGAAGTAGATTTGTAGCATCTGTTGAGTCATCGGCACATGATGAGTTTAAGAAAGCACTGGTAAATGCAAAAGAAGGAGATACTATTCTTACACTAAAAAAACTAACACCGGTTCGTTTGATAAAAAATAAATTTGCACTTACGGCATTAGAGTATGAGAGTAAAGGGGCGAGTGTAGAAGAATTACAAAAATTATTGGGCAAAGCAAGAGCGAAGAGAGGGATGTTTGAAGGCGATACAGAAGAAGGAGAACTGGAAATAGGGCAAGTATCTGCTATTATCAATGACATTAAGCCAGCCGCTGAAATAGTCAAAGACATTATTGAAGAATATAATCAAACAGTAAGTGCGATGTGTGGTAAAACATTAGAGGTATAAAATAAAACAAGAATAAAATTACTATGCTGCAATACGAAAAATATACATTATCTAATGGCTTGACCATGTTGATAAACGAAGATGTTACTACACCCATAGTGTCGGTTAATATATTGTATGATGTAGGTTCAAAGGATGAGAATCCTGATAAAACAGGATTTGCACACTTGTTTGAACACTTGATGTTTGAGGGAAGTAAGCATGTTCCAAATTTTGATGAAGCACTGCAAATGGCTGGTGGAGAAAATAATGCATTTACGACCAATGATCTTACTAATTACTATTGCACATTGCCAGTACAAAATATAGAAACAGCCTTGTGGATTGAGAGTGACAGGATGTTTGCATTGGATATAAATCAAGAGAAATTAGAAGTGCAGAAGAGTGTGGTGGCAGAGGAATTTAAACAACGGTATTTGAATAAACCGTATGGAGATGTGTGGTTGTTGTTACATCCATTGGTGTATAAGGTACACCCGTATCAATGGGATACAATAGGGAAAGATATTTCACATATAGAGAAAGCTGGTTTGGAGGATGTGTGGAATTTTTATGATAGATATTATACGGCATCTAATGCTATTTTATGTATATCAGGGAATATGAAGACAGATAAGGGAATTAAACTAGTAGAGAAGTGGTTTGGTGATTTACCACTGAAACATAAGCATCAGCGAGATATCGTAAGAGAACCTGTGCAAGATGGGAAAAGAGTGCTAGAAGTACAGCGAGAAGTACCTAATGATGTGATTTATATGGTGTATAGAATGAGTGGGAAGAGAAATGAAATAAGAAGGTTTTATGTAGCGTCTTTATTGCAGGATATTTTGGGATATGGAGATTCGGCAAGTTTGTATCAGGTATTAGTAAAGGAGAAAAAACTTTGTGTTTCTGTTTCGGTGATGAATAGTGATACGATAGACGATGGAATGTTTGTTATTAGAGCAAAATTGGTAACGGGAGCAAAAATGGAGGAGGTGGAAAGGGTCATTTTAGATGAGTTACACAAAATATTGATGGATGGTGTCGGTGAGAGGGAATTGACGAAAATAAAAAATGCAGTGGAAACGTCGGATAATATACAAAAGATGATGGTGAGTGCTAAGTCTTTTTCATTGAGCTATTATACACTATTGGGAGACACGGATTTGATAAATAGAGAGCAGGATATTATTAATAATATTACAGTGCAGGATATTCAAACAGAAGCAGAGAGGATGTTTCAAGAGAAAAACTGTTCAGTATTGTATTATAGGAGAAAATGATGGGAATATATTTTTTATTTGTATTTGAATGAGATGTTTTTTGGGAAAGTTAGTGGAATGAAGATGGATTTTTGAGAGAAATTTATTTTATTCATATACATATACTCTTTTTACTCTTTGAGAAATAGAGGTGAGTATTTCGTAGGGTATAGTGTGACAATGTTGAGCCATTCTTTTGATATCGGAGCTGCTATCGAATATAATAATTTCATCGTCTGGTTTTGCATTTGTATCGCTGACATCTATCATGGTCATATCCATACATACATTGCCTATAGTATAGATAAGTTGGTCTTTCCATTTGACTTGAAATTTTTTATTGCCTAGTTTTTTTGTAAACCCGTCGGCATAACCAATAGGGATAACGGCTATTTTACTGTCTTTTTCGAGGATGGCATTTCTGTTGTAACCAACGCTTTCGTTTTTTTTGAGCGGTTTGATTTGAGCGATATTGGTTTTTAGTGAGAGTACATTTTGCAGATGTTTCTCATCATTTGGATGGTCGCTGATTCCATACATTCCGATACCGATACGTACCATGTCGAAATGCGCTTGTGGAAATCGGCTAATGGCAGCTGAATTACAGATGTGACGGAGTATTTTATAGGGTATATTTTTTTGTATTTGTGTAGATAATGTATCGAAAATTTTAGTTTGCATGAGTGTGTAGTCATTGTGTTCATCGTTTTCGGATGCTGCGAAGTGTGAGAAAATACTTTTGACTGAGATGGCAGGTTGTTGTTGGATAATTTCAATGAGTGAATGAATTTCATTGGGTAAAAATCCCAAGCGATGCGTACCTGTATCT
>DAHXOV010000292.1 GCA_027364695.1 bacterium | reverse complement strand
CTATATGGTTGAAAGAAATGGTAGATAAAAAAATCATCGGAGATATTTACATAGTGCAACTCAACTGCTATTGGAACAGAGACGAAAGATATTATACAGGTAAAAATTGGAAAGGGACACAAACATTAGATGGCGGCACACTATTTACTCAATTTTCACATTGGATTGACCTGCTTTACTGGATTTTTGGTGACATTAAAAATATCAAAGCCATCTTCGCTGATTTTAACCACCAGCATCTCACGGATTTTGAAGACAGTGGTTTTGTCCAATTTGAATTTGTAAATAATGGTATAGGTTGCATCAACTACTCTACCGCTGTATGGGATAAAAACATGGAATCATCTATTACTGTAATTGGCAGCAATGGTTCAGTAAAAACAGGTGGACAATACATGGATAAAATAGAATATTGTTATATAAAAAATTATACAATGCCTGAATTACCTCCTACCAATCCTGCGAATGATTATGGTGCCTATAAGGGTTCTGCCAACAACCATCACTTTGTAATTGAAAATGTAATAGAAACTCTTACAGGGAATCATTCTGCTACTACCAATGCCATAGAAGGGCTAAAAGTGGTCAATATCATTGAAAGGATATACGAACTCAGACCCACACAAGTTTTAAAGAACCTAAAAGCATCCTTCCAAACATATAGAAGAAAATCAGAATAAATTAAAAATCAGGAGTATGAGTATTTCAAAAGATATTTTGAATAAGAAAAAAAGCCTTGCTGTTATTGGACTGGGCTATGTTGGTCTGCCTATTGCTCTTGCCTTTGCAAAAAAAGTAAAAGTGATTGGATTTGATATCAATGATGAGAGAATAAAAATGATGAGGGAAAAAACAGATCCGAGTCACGAACTTCCATCCCAAGAATTTGATCATTCAGATATTCATTTTACTTCTGATCCATCCGATCTAAAAAAAGCACATTTTTTTATAGTAGCCGTACCTACACCCATAGATGACCATAATTTACCTGAGCTTAAGCCTTTGCTTTCTGCGTGTAAGACGGTAGGAAATGTTTTGAAGAAAGGAGATTATGTAGTATTTGAATCAACCGTATATCCGGGCTGCACCGAAGATGATTGCGTTCCTGTATTGGAAAAAGAATCAGGATTAAAATTTTGCGAAGATTTTAAAGTGGGCTACTCTCCCGAAAGGATCAACCCTGGTGATAAAGAACATACCATCACAAAAATCATTAAAGTAGTATCAGGGTGTGACAAAGAAAGTTTAGAAGAAATATCTGAAGTGTATAAAATCATTGTTGAACCAGGTGTATTTAAAGCAAAGAGCATCAAGGTAGCCGAAGCTGCTAAAATCATTGAAAATACTCAAAGAGATGTCAATATAGCGCTGATGAATGAACTTTCTATTATATTTTCAAGAATGGATATCAATACTTATGATGTATTAGAAGCCGCAGGAACAAAATGGAATTTCCTGAAATTTTATCCTGGTCTGGTAGGTGGGCATTGTATTGGTGTAGATCCTTATTACTTAACCTACAAAGCAGAATCACTCGGATACCATGCTAAAATCATCAATAGTGGCAGATATGTGAATGACAGTATGGGTTTTTATATAGCAAAAAACACAGTGAAAAAAATGATAGCTGCAGGAAAAAATCCACGTGATGTCAAAGTGCTTGTTATGGGTTTTACCTTTAAAGAAAATGTGTCGGATATCAGAAACAGTAAAGTAGCAGATATTGTGAAAGAACTCCAATCGTATTCTATTAATGTAGATATAGTGGACCCGCATGCTGATAATGATGAAGTGAAACATGAATATGGATTGAGTTTAAGAGAGAACATTCAAAAGCATAAATATGATGCTGTTATTGTGGCTGTAAATCATAAGGAGTATTTGTCTTTGACAGAAGATGACTTCAAAACATTACTTGAACCCAAAGGATTGCTTGTAGATGTGAAAGGTATATACAAAAACAGAATAAAAAATATTTATTATTGGAGTTTGTAAGGAGTTTGAGTAGTTTAAATTTTTTATTTTATCTTACTAACAATGTATTGTATAATTTATTTGTTTTTCAACACCCAATCTGCTTGAGAATAATAAGACATTCTTTCATGTAATTTTTTCTCAATGTAATTCTTTAATTCTTCTCTGCTGTTGATGTTTTTTATCATCGGTCTCGTGTCCTTTTCTTTCCACAATCTTTCTGTGAGTATATCTACGGGTGTATCTATAGCTATCAGCCAGCAATTTTCCAATACATATTTTAAGTTATCTCTATAACAAACAGTGCCGCCACCTAATGCAAGAATTATTCTAGCGTTTTTTTCTATTACTTCCCGTAAATAGTGTGCTTCTATTTCTCTAAATATCTTTTCTCCTTTTTCAAACAATTCACTGATACTTTTTTTTTCTTGTTCTTCAATATAAGTATCCAAATCTATAAATGGGAGTCCTGATTTTACAGACATAGCTTTACCATAGCTGCTTTTTCCTGTGCCCATAAAACCTGTCAGTGCCAGGTGCTTCTTCATATTTTTTCTTTATCTGTTTGTTTTCTTTTTATGCCTTGTGTGAGTATAGCATCAATAAACTCATAGGGTTTATATTGGCAGATAGCTGCCTGATGATAAATACATGTAGCAGGTGTCATGCCTGGCAAAGAATTTACTTCAATAATAATCACTTCTATGTGTTGGGTATCAAATATTCTTACAAACGCATCTGTTCTGCAATATCCATCTACATTCAGTATTTCTGCTGTTTTTCTGAGTTGTATTTTTACATCATCAGAAATCTTTTTCTGTTCTTCTGGATATTTGGAAAATCTTGCCGGAGTGATATTTTGTCCTTCGCCCGCTAAAAATTTTTCTTCTAAACTCAATATATCACCTTCCACCAAAACTTCAGATGGTTCAAACACTTCAAATATTTTTTCACCTTCATGGTTATATTTAATCAACATTCCACCTGTAATTTCCAAAAACCTTTTTGCTCCATTAGATTGTACCAATTCTTCTATTAGAAATTCGTTTTTAATAGGTATCTCCTCATTAGGTTGAATCATTAAAATAGTCGCTTCTGCCTCAGGTAGTTTATCTGTATTTCTAAATATCAATTGTGCATAGGCTTCTAATTCTTTTTCATTTTTAATTTTCTTTACAGCACTACTGCATCCGTCGTCATTGGGTTTGGCTATAAGCGGATATTTTATTTCGTCTTTTATGATTTTTTTCAGATGATTAGAAAGATTTTTCCAATCTTCTTTTTTTATCAGTAAATGCGATGCTGTTTGTATTCCATTTTTTTTAAGTATTTCATTGGTAATGTATTTGTTGATTGTAACAGAAGAACTTTGTACATCAGAGCCATTATATGGAATATCATATTCATTCAGATATTTTTGAATATTGCCATCTTCACCTGGTCTGCCATGGAGTGCTATGAACGCGACATCACACATTGATTTTAGATCTGTAAAACTGATTTTTTTAGGGGCATCTAAATTTTTTATTTGACCAAATTTATATGTCAACAAAGATGATTTTTCAATGATTTTTTGTATAACAGGATGTACACGGTATTTTAATATCTTATCTTTAATATCATCCGCGTTGTCTTTGAGCATTATGCGAATAGGAACAGTATATAGTTCAAAGCCTGTTTCATTATCGGCTTTCATTAAGAATACGGTAAATGGATTATATTTCTCTGATGAAGATAGTTTTTCGTAAACATTTCGTCCACTCTCCACAGATATATGTCTTTCAGTAGAATAACCACCCATTATCACTGCTGTTCTTAATTTTTTTTGGTGATGAGACGCCTGTTGTGCAGAAAGATATTGATTGAGTGTTTGAACGATATTTTCATATAAATGTGGATGAAGTGATTGCTTTTGTCGTTTTAGCAGTGAAATATAAATGATGTAGCTTAAAAACTGAGATGGATTGAGACCGATCTCTGCCGCTTGATGAAAAAAGAAGGATGATGGCATCATTCCTGATGTAGTATTAGGATCATTGAGAAAAATATTACCATCGGATGTAATGAATCCGTCAATGCGGGCATATACATCAAAATGAAAGGCGAAAAACATTTTTTGTGCTTCTTCACGAATGGTTTGTATTTGATGTTCAGGTAAATCAATAGGTGTAACTTTTCTACTTAAACCTGGCAAGTACTTGCTTTTGTAATCAAACAATATATTCTTTTTAATGATTTCAGTTGGAGGAAGCGCAATGGCTTTACTCTGTTCATCTTCTATAACAATGCAACTAAATTCTTTTCCATTTATGTATTCTTCCACTATTACTTCGTATTCACTGTCTGTAGCTTCTATATGTGCTATTGAGTGGTTATGAAAATATTGATCTAAAAATTTTATAAGTTGTTGCGGTTCAGTGATGAGTTGTTTATCAATGATAGCTGGTAATCCAATATTTTCTCTCATATCGGAAAATATTTTCACCCACTGTATTTTTTCCATATCAGACATAGATAGCCATTCTTCTTTATTCAATGTACAGATGAAAAATGCCTTATTGACAGCGTATTCAAATGCTTTTACATCGTCTTTTGTTAATATCGTTACACCGATGGAAGATCCTTGGTTAGATGGTTTTATTACAAGTGGAAAGTTAATTTCTTTTTTAGCCCTTGTATAAATGTCATCTTTTTTATTTTTCCACTCGTTTCTTTGAATCGTCAGATATTTTGGTATATGAAATCCATGATGAACCATGAGTTTTCTTTGTAACGTTTTATTCATACCAAATGCAGAACCAAATATACCTGAACCAGAATAGGGTATATGATAAAATTCCAAAAGTCCCTGTATTCTTCCATCTTCTCCATTGGTGCCATGTAAGCACAGAAATGCAAAGTCAATGGTTTCACGAAGTTGTTCTATTGTTATTTTTTTTCCTATGGTATTTGTAATCCGTTTGTATTCTTCATCGCTGAGAATGCCCAAATTTTCAATGTAGTGCTGAAATTCCACGGGTTTATTTTGTACGGCAAAAATGGGTGGATAGAAATCACGGATGGTGCCTTTATAGATATATTGCCAGTCTAATAATATAAAGTGATGCAGGCTATCAATGAAAATAGGTATTGGTTCAAATATAGATTTATCAAGATTGTCATATACTGTTCTGCCGCCTGCAAAAGATACTTCTCGTTCTCGTGAAGAACCACCAAATAAAATGCCAATTTTTATTTTTTCCATATTCAATAAATCATTTAACCACTTGCAAAGTTGCGATATATTATGCTGCTATAAAATAAAAAAAATCAACAATGGATATTGAATAAGTAATGCCTATTTTTTTTATTCTCCTCCTCTTTCTAAATGATGTAACTGTTCATCTGAATAATTCATCACATTGATGTTATTTATAACTTCCTCAATAGGTGTATCAAAAGAGGCATTAGGAATGTTTATATTCAATAAAAATGCAAGCGTAGCCGCTATTTGTGTGATTCTATAAAACCGGGTGCTTTCAATATGTTTATTTTTGAATCCATAGAATATCAATGGTACATGAGTATCATAGTTGTATGGGCTTCCGTGCGTAGTTCCTTTGTCGGCATAATCCATATTTGCAGGATGTAACACAAAAATTATATCACCACTTATAGATGGTGCAAAACCATTGGCAACCAAGTTATACAAAGAATAAGACTGTACATCATTTTTAATCAATTCATCGCTTACAAATACTTCTGCTATTTCAGGATATTTATAACAAAAATACTTAATCTCTTGTTTTATTTTTTGAATCTCTATTTGAGATGCTCTTATTTTATCAAGATTCAAAAATATTTGTCCATTAATAATGGTGTATATCAAAGAAGAATCTTTATATTGCTGAAAAAGATATTTTTTAATATCCTGTTCTAATTTTTTTTCACTAAAATAGTTTACAGGGAACCCTTTATCTTTCAAGTATTGAGTATTAACAGCACCTGCATGATCAGCAGTTAGAAAAATGAGATAATTATTTTTTCCTATATGTTTATCCAGAAAATTGATAAAGTTATTCAGGTCTCTGTCTAATCTGTAATAAGCATCTTCTAATTCCAATGCGTCTGTGCCATATAAGTGTCCTATGTAATCAGTACTTGAAAAACTAATACATAAAAAATCGGTGTTTTTGTTTTTTCCTAATTTTTCCTGTAAAATACATTCTTTTGTTAAATCAATTAAAAAACTATTGCCATGTGGTGTATATTTAAGTATGCTCACTGTTTTATTTTTTACAAAATCATTAAAATCGTATGGAAACATTGGTGGTTTATCTTTTAGTATAGAGCTTTCATATTGATTACTATCAGGTAAGGGAGAAATATATTTATCTTTAGATAAAAGTAAGTTCCAATTTTTTTGTAAATATTGAATGGGTAATTGTTGTTGATTGAAAGTGTGCAGCCAATCGGGAAGTTGTTTCATATAAAAAGAAGACGATACAAAATTACCTGATTGCTCATCCCACCAATAAGCAGCATCTGCGAGGTGGCCCGCAGGCAAAACGGCAGATCTGTCTTTTATAGAAATAGCGATAACCTTACTTTTTTCTTTATAAAATAATTTTAGTTCGTCTGTAATAGTAGAAGCCAATAAATTTTTAGGAGACATTTTGCCGCTGGTATTGGTTGTTCCTATAGATAATATGCTTGTATCATTTACACAGTAAATTTCTTTTTTTTGAAATTTATCAAACCAGTCATTGGCGATGATTCCATGATGTCTTGGAGTAGTTCCTGTATAAATACTGGCATGGCCTGGTGCTGTATATGTAGGAATATAATTGTAATGTACATTTTTCAGAAAAATACCTTCATTTATTAATTTGTTGAACCCTCCTTTCGTAAAGTTTTTCCGAAACTTTATTAAGTAATCATAACGCATTTGATCTACTACAATGCCAATGATGAGTTGAGGTGTTGTGTTTTTGTATTGAGAATAGTAAGGAGACGAAAAGAGAATGATAATGAGTATGATTTGAATATATTTTTTCATAACAAATTTTTTGGCAAAAATAAGAGGATTATTTCGTGCATATAGAAATTATCATGTTTGTAAAAAATATATTTGCAAAGTGGTGTTTTTCCTAATATGTTAAGCATTTGTTTTTTTTAATTTCCATCTTTTATGTGACCATAACCAGTATTCAGGGCGCTTTTGAATATTTTCTTCCAATATTTTCATAAACTGATACATCACAGGATATAATTGATGATGGTCTGATGTATTAAGTTCTTGCGCATCTATTAAATAATACCCTTTTCTAGTTTGTGGATAAACAATAACGGCTACATTAACGGCATTTATTTTTTTACTTATTTTTTCGGGAACATAATAAACGGCTGTATCTTGATGAAGAAAAGACATCCAAAAAGAATTTTCTAACGATGGGGACTGGTCAGCAACAAATGTATACGCATTGTCATTAGATTTATTTTGAATGATAAATTTTAAGGCAGAATGCATAGGCAATAAATGCATACCTAATCTAGTTCTTATCTTTTTCATGATTTTATTAAATGTAGCGTTAGACAGAGGGTGATAAAGCACACGAAGATGATGTTTGAAATATAAATGAAAGGAGGCTCCCGCCCATTCCCAATTTCCATAGTGCCCCATCAAAGCGACTATGTCTTTTTTTTGATTGTAACAATGGTCAAATATTCTATAAAAATTTTCAGTATAAGAACATCGTTTTTTTAATTCATCTTTTGAAATAGAGGTCAGTTTGATGCTTTCAACTATCCATTGAGTAAAAAAAGAATAGAATTTTTTTTCAATACGAATTATTTCATCCATTGATTTATCAGGAAAAGCATTAGATAAATTATTTCTTACCACTTTTCTTCTGTAACGAACGATATCATATAAAACAAAAGCAAATATCTCTGAATACACATATAAGATACGCATTGGCAAGAGTGAAAATAAATAAAGAATAGGGTATATAATATAGTATAACATTAAATAAATTTACATTTTCTACCAGCAAAAAAGCACATTTTTAATAAAATCCATCCATGTTTAAAACGAGATATATTGGTAGTGCCATATACTCTTTCTTTGTATTTAATCGGCACTTCTACAATTTTCAGGTTTAGTTTATGAGCACCAAATAACAAGTCAAAATCACCAAATGGGTCAAAGTCTCCAAAATACGATCTGTTTTTGATAAGTTTTTCATAATCATGCTTAAATATAACTTTTGTTCCACAAAGCGTATCATTAAATTTTTGTTCTAATAAAAATGAAAATGCCCAGCTAAAGAAATGATTTCCAATATAATTTAAGAACCTCATGGCTTGTTTTTCCATTGGATATACCAATCTTGTTCCATTGATAAAATCACCCTTATTGCTTGCAATGACATTGTAAAATTTTGATAAATCTTCAGGTGACACAGTAAGATCGGCATCTAATATCATTAAGATATCTCCTGATGCGTGTTTGAAACCTTCTCTTACAGCATCTGCTTTGCCTTTGCCGTGCTGCTGAAAGTGTTTAATCTCCCATTGATTTTTATATTTCTTTGCTGTATTCAAAATGGTATTCCATGTATCGTCTGTACTATTTCCTTCCACAAAAATAATTTCTGTATGTCTGCCTAACTGTGGCATTCGTAAAATAGCATTTTCAATATTACCGCTTTCATTACGGGCAGGGATAATAACTGATACAGAGTAATTAGTATTCACTTCATTGCATGGCAATGGTCTTGCAAAGGAATAATGGTTAAGATTTAATCGGCGGATAAATGGTAATTTAGCCATCAAGCGATTTGAAAATTCAGCTATCACAGGAAAATAAACAGGAAACAACATTTGTCTGGTATTACGATAT
>DAHXOV010000286.1 GCA_027364695.1 bacterium | reverse complement strand
ATCTAAACATATACACAGATGGAAAGTTTTGATATTCTTCCAATTTGGATTTTAATTGTGACCAATCAATACTCATATTTTTTCAAAGTAGTAATTATAAATTAAATAAATGCCAAATATAATTAAAGCTGCGCCTGTAACAACACTGATGGTATGGACAACCTGTTGGTTGATTATTTTTTTGATCTTGTTGGCTAAATATATCTTGAATATTTCTACAGAAAAAATAATAGCATTTAAGATGGAAAAATATATGAGCACTTTTACAAATGCATGATTAAAAAAGTTACTGATAATAGTAACATTACCAAGCCACAAGAACCACACAGCGGGATTAAACAAGTTCAACACAAAACCTTTGACTACTAACCAAAAAGGATGTGTTTCATTTTTTATCGAGAATGAAGTTTCAATTTCATCTGAGGTTTGAATTTCTGAATCTCTTTTAAAATAAAATGATCCGAAAATAATAAGAATGATGCCCGCCAATATTCCTGCAAATCTTTGATTTTTTGCATCATTTATCCACTCTGTGAAACCATAGTGTACAATGAATATATTGAATAAACATATAAAAAGGTCGCTACCTACTACACCTATTGCAAGCATAGAGGCAGACTTAAATCCTTTTTTAATAGAATAATTGATTAAACTAAAAAAAGATGGTCCAAACGAAAATGTCAGAATAATGACAATAATTATGCTTTGATAAATCAGTGAAAATATCATTCTATATTAATGTCGTATCCTTTTTGTAAAATAAACTGTTTCCAATCTTCGTATAATGCACCTTTGATAACTCTTGGAAATTTACTTTGTGCGCCAGCTCTTTTTTTGTATTCTAAAAACTGAATAAAAATATCATCAGGGATGACAGTTACAAATATATTTTTCAAAGCGGCTGTACGCTCTACTCTATAGTCATCATTCAATTCTTTCAAATAGTTATCAATTTTGTTTTTAATGATGATGGGGTCTATCATTTTATTAGTACCTACGTACCAATGATGTGCAAATAAATTTTTATATTTAATCTCTACTACGGTAAATTCATTCATCTCAATGTTCAGGTCATTGGCGGTCAGGTTAATTGCTTGTGTCATATTTTCCACAGAAAGATGTTCTCCACACAAATTCAAAAAATGTTTAGTACGACCCGTAATGAGTATTTCACATTTTTTTGTATCGGTAAATTTAATGGTATCACCTATTAAATACCTCCAAGCGCCTGCACAGGTAGATAATAAAAGGGCATAGTCCTTATTTTCTTCTACTTCATTGATGAGCAAAGTCTCAGGATGATCTTTTAAATTTCCATCTGCATCAAAATTATTTTCATTAAAGGGAATGAATTCAAAGAATATGCCATTGTTTAAAATCATTTTCATAAATTGTATTTCATTGGGGTATTCTTGATAAGCAACGAACCCTTCAGAAGCCATATAAGTATCTATAAAAATAACTTCTTTACCGAATGTTTTTTTTAAACCCGTTTTATATGGATGAATAGCCACTCCTCCATGCACATATATCTTAAAATTAGGCCATAATTCATGAATGTTATTTAATTTATAGTGATCAATGATTTTTTCTAATAGAATTTGTATCCACGCTGGTACGCCTGCAATGATACCTATATCCCACTTGTGTGCGCTGACAGTCATTTCATTTAATTTGGTATTCCAATCTTTGTATCCCGATATTGTTCTA
This sequence comes from bacterium, assembly GCA_027364695.1. Taxonomy (GTDB): domain Bacteria; phylum Bacteroidota; class Bacteroidia; order B-17B0; family Aurantibacillaceae; genus BPGX01. The sequence goes on along the minus strand of DAHXOV010000286.1, from coordinate 281 downwards.
CCCGGCTTATAGTGGTGTTGAAACCAAAAAGGAATATTACCCGTAGTAATTCCACTTAAATCTCCTGCAAAATAAGTTCCATTGTAGTTCAAATGCGTACTACCTCCTATCATCAGGATGCCTTTTTGATACAGTTCGGGTGGTAAATTAAAATGAACCGTAGATAATATCTGACGAATCGCTCCTCTCTGAATGGCTTTTAGCATATCTTTTGTTACAGGGATGTATTTAGATGATGCTTCAGATGTGCCTGAACTTAATGCAAAATATTTAGTATATCC
>DAHXOV010000272.1 GCA_027364695.1 bacterium | reverse complement strand
CTTAGAAATATTCCCTTTGACATCATTGACGAAAAGTATAGGGATGAAGTTAGAAGAGAAGAAGAATACAGACTTGCTAAAAAAAATTGGGATAATTATATTCACTGGGCAACTAACAGAAACCCAAAAAGAAAAGCAATGGAAGAAAAGTTTGGTTATGATGGAAAAGCAGCCTCTCACGTTTTCCGAATTATGACTGAAGGAAGAGAGTTGCTTTTAGATGGTAAAATCACTTTTCCTATACCAAATGCAGAAGAAATCTTAAAGATAAAAGACGGATTTTATGAATATGATGAAATCATTGAAAAGGCAAAGAATTTAGAACAAGAATTTGAAAGATGGTATGAGTTATCCCCATTACCAATGAAGCCAAATATAAACAAGTTGGAAGAATTATACTTTAATATTGTTCTAGAAAAATATTATCAGAAGGAAATGTATGGAAACAAATAAAATATATTGCATAGATAATATAGCAGGTATGTCTCAATTGGGAAACAATACTGTTCAATTAATTCTCACATCTCCACCATATGCTGATATGAGGAAATATCAAGATTTTAAAGGTATTCATCCTGACAAATATGTAGACTGGTTTCTCCCAATTGGAAAAGAAATATTTAGAATTTTAAATGATGGAGGAAGTTTTGTTCTAAATATAAATGACAAAGTTGTGAATGGATTCAGGCATACTTATGTATTTAGCCTTGTTTTGGAATTAGAAAAATTAGGCTTTAATTTGTGGGAAAGATTTTTCTGGAATAAGCCTAATCCAATGCCCGGAATGGGGGGTAAGAGATTTAGAGACGCTACTGAATACATATTTTGGTTCTCAAAGGGAAAACCATATGTCGACATGAAATCAGTTAAAGTTCCTTCTATAACTCATAGTAAAAATAAAATCGGAAGACCTGAATTTGAAATGAGCAGGAGTGGAAGTAATTTTACTAAAAGAGAAACATCGGAGAGATTTCCAGATATGGTAGTTCCTCTAAATGTATTGACAATAAAATTAGGAAACTCATATAAAACCGCAGGAAACCATCCAGCTATTTTCCCAGAACAAATACCTGAGTTTTTTATAAAATCAGCAACTAAAAAGGGGGATTTGGTTTTAGACCCATTTTCAGGAAGTGGAACAACATGCTTGGTGGCTAAAAAACTAGAAAGGCAATATATTGGCTTTGATATTACGGAAGAGTATGTTCAGAATTCAAATCGTAGACTGAGTGAATAAAAGTCTAATTTTATTCACTTAGGAGCATTTATGAAGCAATTCAAAAGAGATGAGACACAAAATTCTAATAAGATTCACTTGGACAAATATTACACTTCCGATGAAACTGCTCAATACTGTATTGATGTTACAAGAAAAATTCTAAAAGGCGAGAAAATAACAGAAGTCATAGAACCTTCGGCTGGCAATGGAGTTTTTAGTAAGAAGATTAATAATTGTATTGCTTATGATATTGAGCCAGAAGATACATCTGTTATTCAACAGGATTTTCTTGAGTTAACATTGAATTATAAACAAGGAAGATTATTTATTGGAAACCCTCCTTTTGGCGACAGGTTCAATATCGGAAGACGGTTTATTAAGAAATGTATCGATACAGGAGATTATATTGCTTTTATTCTTCCTATAAGTCAATATAGAAATAAATATTTATTTGACAATAGCGAATTAGTACATACAGAGAATTTAGGGGAAATTGAATACTCTGGTAGAAAAGTGCATTGCTGTTTCAATATCTATAAGAAGAATAAATCAAAAGCAAAAGATAACTTAAAATTAAAAAATATCGTTCTTTTTGAATCTATAAAAAACGATGACCCAAAAAGAAGTAAACCATATATAAATAAGGACTATGACTTTAGAATTTGTTCGTGGGGAGCGTCTGCGGGTAGAATTCTCAATGAAGAAGAACGATATGCTAAAGAAATTGGCTTTTATGTAAAAC
>DAHXOV010000258.1 GCA_027364695.1 bacterium | reverse complement strand
AGATATAGGAGATCAATTTTATTTTTTTACTCTTTTTTAAATGATCAATGTTTGTTTTATTCATATAAACTATAAGTCGTGAATTTTTTGAAGTTACTACATCGTTATTTGAGTTGGTATAAGCCATTTCTATAGTATTATTGCTTGCCAAAAGTAAAGAATCTAATACAATATCGTACTCATCCAACAAATAGGCTTGTAATTTTACTTTAAAAGGATAGTTGTTAGATACATTAAATAAAATTCTGCCCTCGTTCACATTATTGAGTTGTGCGATATTTTTAAAATCAATATCCAATACATCCTGCAAGCGAAAATAATTGGCGCTGAAAATCAATGGCACATCAATATCTGCAAAGATTTTTATGCCTGTGTTGTAGTATGCAAAATCATTGGTAGCAGAAATATTACCATTAGGATTCACTTTTATCTTTCCACTATAACCCAAATAATCAGGTAAATTTTCTATGAATGGCTTCAAATTACTATTACTTGTGGTGACACTTATATTTGTCGTAGTAGAACTTATTGGATTTGCCCAATTCCCTGTTTTGCTTGCTCTATTGACATTGATGCTGCTCAACGCTGATGAATTAAGCAAAACAGAAGTATTTTTGCCGGAATTAATAGCTTTTACAGTATCCAATTGCCCTTGCATATCCACTCCAAAATCATTCACCACCCTAAAGTTTATATAGGCTGAATTGATTTGAAAATTAGATGCTTCCAGTGTTTTAGAAAACCCTATAGAGACAGAATCATAAGGAATATTGATGTCTTGTTGTCCAAAATATCCCTCTATGTAGTAAGGAATAATATCCTGATAAGAAATTTCTGCCTGCACACCTTGTCCAAACAATATACTATCGGGCTGTGCATTGGGAGCAGTGTAAACCGTAAAAGAATGTACAATGGTATTAAATTTATTTCCATATTGTCCTGTAAAATTCAGATCGTATCCATCAAAATTATAATACTTGATAGTAGGTGTAGTGCCAGGTGGAATAATTTCAGTGACGTAAAAATTTGTACTGTTTTTAGTGGCAGACAATAATTGATATTTAAATAGAAGCGGCTGACGAGAGGTATTTGTGTATTTTACTTTTAAAGTTCCTTTTTGTACTATGCCATATCTTACTCTTGCATTATTAGGAATACCAAAGTCAATTTCCTCTGTTTTAAAGAATAACATTGTATTAGGGTTGACAGTAGTTGTAAAAAGAGCCACAAATGAATTATTGATGGTCGTGTCTTTTATTTTTACCAGCGTATCTATTTTTAAATCAGCAAGTTTTTGCGAAAATTTTAAATGTAGTATTTGATTGCCATCTACTTTAAACAATGAGTCGCCAAAAAAATTTTTAATATTCAATGTTCCCCTTGCTATAGGTGATACCAAATCTACATCCCAATAAGCAATATTGTTTTTTTTGCATGATAAAAAGAACATGCTTCCTATGCTCAATATTGCCAATGATATAATATAAAAGACAACTTTACGGTACATTGAATTCTGGTGTTTGAACGAGGTTACTTTTATTCCCTGCGTTATCTTTTATGTAACAAGTATATTTGAATTTTTTGATCGTATTATCCTTTCTGTATGGAGACATCAATAAAGCAATTTCTCCACTGATGGGCTTGTTTTTATACGCATCTGATGGTGATGGAAAACTCCGTACGTCAATAGTGTCTTGAAAAAAAGTAGCGTCGCTAAAGACATCGTATTTACTGCTATCCTTATCCCAAAAATAATAAGTAACAAAAAAATTACCGTCTTGTGCAGGCCCGCCACCTATATTTCCATCCCCATCTGAAAAATTAATAGTTAATACAGCACTGTCTTGTGACAAAGTATAAAAGGATTTAAAACTAATTTGTGGTGTTTTAGAATACTTTGGCTTTTTAGCACAATTAAAAAATAAAAGCAGTATCCATATAAATAATGATAGCCTCATGTAATTTCCTTTCATTGATTAAATTATCTTGGTCTGCCTATACTTCCACCGCCACCACTGCCGCCTCTTGGAGAAGAATTTATCCCACCACTATTACCTCCACCCCATCCTTTTTGAATAGAATTATCTTGAATATTTACATTGTTTTCCCTTGGAGATACTTGAATATAGTTGGGTTTTCCTGTGCCATAATTAGGTCTGCCAGGGTTACTATTTCCCCCTTTTGGGTTAGATATAATACCGGTTCCTATGTTGCTGTTATTAGCTCCTACATTTCCATTGTAAAAATTATTATTTCTTGGAATTAAATTGGTTTGTATGTTAGGATTATGAT
>DAHXOV010000167.1 GCA_027364695.1 bacterium | reverse complement strand
CCATACTGTTTTCCACTTTGTAGCACCCAAAGCATAGGATGCCTCTCGTATGGTTCTGGGCACACTTTTGATGGCCTCTCGGGTAGATACAATGACTATTGGTAATATCAAAAGAGACAAGGTGAATGCCCCTGAAAGTAAACTCCTGCCTAAGCCCATTATCCTTACAAAAATCTCTAATGCCAATAAACCATAAATAATAGACGGAACTCCAGCAAGATTGGCAATATTTATTTCTATAAAAGAAGCCCATCTGTTGTGCTTTTGCCCATACTCTTCTAAATAAATAGCTGCCGCTACACCCACAGGTATAGCAATAAGAGCAGTTAAAATCATGATCCACAATGTCCCCAACAAAGGTATTAAAATACCCGCATTGGATGGGCGACGAGATGGTAGAGAGGTAAAAAATTGCCAGTTCAATCTATCCCCTCCTTCTGCAATAATTGTGTATAAAAATATCACCAATATAAATACGCCTGCTACAGTACACAAAAGTCCACACCAATAAAATAATTTATCTTTTAACCTGTTGAATGCTATACTATTCATATTATCACAATTGGTATTTCTGATATTTTTTTCTAATAAAATAACTCATGTTATTCAAAATAAAAGTCAATACAAATAAAGCAATACCTGCAGCATAAATCGTCTTATATTCTACAGATCCCTGTACCACATCGCCAAAACTTACTTGAACAATGTAGGTAGTAATTGTTTCTATAGGAACAAGCGGATTAAATGTAAAATTAGCTTGTTGTCCTGCCGCTATAGCTACAATCATTGTTTCGCCAAATGCTCTTGAAATAGCTAATATGATAGATACTATAATCCCAGATGATGCCGATGGAATCAATACTCTAAAAACAGTTTGCAACCTTGTAGCACCCATTCCATAAGAGGCTTCTCGTAAACTGTACGGAATAGCATACAAAGCATCTTCACTCAGCGATGCAATCATTGGTGTAATCATAATCCCCATCACAATTCCAGGCGATAAAGCATTAAATCCTGACAAATCAGGTATCATCTTTTGAAGAAGAGGTGTAACCACTATCAATGCAAAATACCCATATACAACCGTAGGAATAGCCGCTAATACTTCTAACACTGGTTTCAAAATTTTTCTCAACGATTTAGGCGAATATTCATTTAAAAATATGGCAATGCTCAATCCAATCGGTACTGCTACAAGGGTGGCAATAAATGAAGTAAGCAATGTCCCCGATAATAATGGCAAGATACCATAATGTTTTTCTGTAAAAAGCGGTGTCCACTGCGTATCCGTAAGAAACTGAATGAAAGACACTTCTTTAAAAAAAGTAAAAGATTCTGAAAGCAAAACATAAAGTATTCCAAAGGTAGTAAGAATACTGATAAATCCAGAAATCTGTAATAATTTTTCTATCATTTTTTCTTTCAGCACTTTTTACTCTTTATGCTTGTTTAAAAACTCCACCCATTTATCTTTTACCGACTTCAATTCTTCATCCTCTAAAGGCATATAACCTACTTCTGATACCAACTGGTTGATTTTATCCAGATAGAAATGAATAAACGTCTGTACTTCTTTTCTTTCTGCTGCCTTATTGTTGATATAAATATACAAAGGGCGAGATAAAGGGGCATAACTTTTATTCTTAACTGTTACTACCGATGGTAACACTGCGCCATTACCATTATCTACCGCCACTGCTTTGATTTTATCCTTATTTTCTTCATAATAAGCATATCCAAAAAAACCCAGTGCATTTTTATCAGAAGATACTCCTTGTACCAGTACATTATCATCTTCTGATGAAGTATAATCACCTCTGCTACTATGTGCTTTACCAACAATGACTTCGGTAAAATAATCGTAGGTGCCGCTTTCTACACCAGCACCGTACAAATGCAGTGGTTCATTGGGCCATTCTGGTCTTATTTGATTCCACGAGATTATTTTTCTTTGCGCAGCGGGCTCCCATATCTTTTTCAATTCAGATACCTTTATCTCATTACACCAGGTATTTTTTGGATTTACCAATACAGTAAGTCCATCATAAGCCACTTCTAATTCTATGTATTCTATCCCATTAGCTTTGGCAATACTGTCTTCATAGCGGCTGATGGTGCGAGAAGCGTCGTTGATATCCGTTTCCCCTCTGACAAATTTTTTGAACCCCCCTCCTGTACCAGAGAGTGCTACTGCTATTTTTACATCAGGGTATATTTTCTTAAATTCTTCTGCAACCGCTTCTGTAATAGGATAGACTGTAGAAGAGCCATCTATGTTAACAGTGCCTGTTAATGAATTTCCAGAATCTCCCTTTCTTCCCCCACAAGAAAACAACACTACTGACAATGCAGCCACAATAACTGTTTTTTTCATAAAAAATTTTAGGCACAAAATTAAAGAGAATAAACCCTGACTATGTTAAGAGAATATTAAGTTTTTACAAATACTAATGCTTCTTCTCTTTAAAAAATGAAACTATTCCTGTTTATTTTACAAACTGCTATGTTGTTGAATGATCGTCTAAATTTACTGGTAACGGCTTTCGGCTTTGCAAAGTGGCGGATTTGAAACCACTTCACTGTCAAACTGTAACGAATTAATTTGAAAAACTGAACCGCAAAAAATGACTATCATCCGTCATTGTAGGCAAGTTTTTTGTGTGGATTGTGGTTATTTTTGTTTGTCTTGATGCACTACTTTACCGTTGTCCGCTGCCCAACTTTCATTAATTCCAATGTGAGAAATAGCATTTCTGCTGTGGTCAAGTTGTCTTTCGGTTTCTGCAACTAAAATTTTCGGTTCAATTTCGTAAATGGTTTTTACTTTTAGCGGATTGTCTTTATGAAATATTGCAAAATAAATTTTCTTATTCCTCCAAATACGATAGAGAGATTTTTCCCTTTCTTCCTTTGGCTCTTTGAACATTCTGTCCAGCTGTCCCGAACCTCCTACATAGCAAGAAAGATATTCGTATTTTATACTTGGGTCATCAGGGTCGCAAGCATCGGCATCACGCTTGGAATGAATTAAATCGTGTCCAAGAATTTCAGAGATAATCATTTCCTTAACAAGTCCAGGCTGCAATATATTGGGAATTCCAATTTTGAGTGCGAGTTCTTGTGCTTGAATGACAAGGTGAATTATTGTGCGGAGAATTTCTTTTTTCATTTAAACAAACTGTATTCTTGTTCCGATTCAATTTTCTGCATTCTATCTTTGGTGATTGCTACAAAATCGGGATTTAGTTCAAAGCCAATAAAATTTCTTTTTAATTTTTTGCAAACGACAAAAGTTGTCCCTACGCCAGCAAAGGGGTCTAAAACTAAATCTCCTTCATTGGAACTTGCTTTTACAATTCGCTCAATGAGTTTTTCTGGTTTTTGAATGGTGTTGAGAAGTTCTCTGCTAATAAG
>DAHXOV010000160.1 GCA_027364695.1 bacterium | reverse complement strand
GCAATACCCGAAGCCCCATTTACTAAAAGATTAGGGAAGCGTGCAGGCAGTAGCGTTGGTTCTTGCAGTGAATCATCAAAGTTAGGTTTAAAATCTACTGTGTTTTTATCAATATCCAAAAGCAATTCCTCTGCAAGTTTTGTAAGACGAGCTTCGGTATAACGCATAGCGGCAGGTGGATCTCCATCCATACTTCCAAAATTACCTTGTCCATCTACCAAAGGGTATCTCAAACTCCACTCTTGTGCCATTCTGACCATTGTATCATACACGCTGGCATCTCCATGTGGGTGATATTTACCAAGCACCTCTCCCACAATACGAGCCGATTTCTTATAGGACTTGTTATGTTGTAATCCCAATTCAAGCATCCCATATAATACTCTTCTATGCACAGGTTTTAATCCATCTCTTACATCGGGTAATGCGCGAGATACAATCACCGACATTGAATAATCAATGTATGCCGTTTTCATTTCATCCTCTATGTTAATTGGTACAATGTGTGCTTTGTTTTCCATAATTTCTGGGTTTTTATTTTAAATACTAATCAAAAAATTAAGTGGCTAATGTAAAGAATAATAGTCATTAATACAAATAAATCATACGCCCCAAAATACCTAAAATAAAGGGATTAATAAAGTTTAAACAGCGATATGATTTTCATTGTGTCTATACCTATGGTAAATATGGTGAGACTGAAAAGTGCAAACGGCTTATGATTCTTTTAGAAGCAATCAAAGATAAATTTATCCCAGATTTTTTTGCTTTAATAAACCTGCCTGCATCTTCTAAATTTCTTATTTCATTTGAATATATCATCAAAATATACATCCTCTGTGGGCGTAGTTGAACCAAATAATGTATTTTTTCTCCTATTTCATCAAATAACCCTTGCTCATCCTTGCTCCATGAAAAGTTTTTAATTAAAAACACATGCGTATCAAAATAAGAGATACGGGCATAAAATAAGGCATGTTCATACAGCATCACCTCCTTTTTTTCATCCTTTGAATCGGGGAAATATTCTACTAATTGAAAAGGATAAGCAATATTTTTACTCAATTCGCCTAATAAATTATATACGCTCCTGCTCGTATCATTAAATCCTACTGCAATTAAATTATCAGGTATCTCAATATAAGGCATAATTAATGTGTTTTATAGTTTAACCTTAAAGAAAAAAGAAGCAATCCAATCAAAATAGCCACTATCCCACTTAAAATAAAAGGTACAGAGGAATTAAATATATTCCACAACGCTCCTGCTAATGTATTAGATATTATGAAAGTAAAGGATTGCAGTGTAGTAAATAAGCCAATAGCCGTAGCCACTTCCTTTTTATCACACAAATTACTTATCAAGGCTTTTATATTTCCTTCTATTGTCGCAGAATAAACTCCGTACAATATAAACAGAATTACCATTTCATACCAATCATCAAAAAAAGATATACCCACATACACCATTCCAAAAAATAACAATCCAAAAGCAATGGTGTTTTTTAATCCTGTTTTATCGCCGATGATTCCAAATGGGAATGCCAGCACTGCATAAGAAATGTTGTAAATGATATACAATACAATGACCTGATAATCCTGTATATGCTGGTGCTTGGCTTTCAATAACAAAAGCAGATCACTGCTATTAAAAATATAAAATAACACCAATAAAATACTTACCATCTTGTAATCTCTGCTACTCCTTACCCAATACGAAAATAATTCTCTTATCTCAATTTTTTTATTCTCAACAACATATTTATGACCCTTCTCCTCTCGGATTAAAAAAGAAAGCAACACCGCAATAGATCCTGGAATGAAAGAAACTAAAAATAACTTATCATAATTCCATTGATACAGCAATATCAACAACAAACTGATAGATGGTCCTACTGCTGCTCCAAAAGTATCCAAACTTCTATGAAACCCAAACACCCTGCCCTTATTCTCACTCTTACTCTCATCCGAAAGCAAAGCATCTCTTGGAGCGGTACGAATACCTTTTCCCAATCTGTCTGAGGTACGTAAAAATAATATCCAAAAAAAATTTTGAAACACAATCATCAATGGCTTACTCAATGCACTTAAAGTATATCCGCCTATTACAAAAATTTTTCTCTTTTGAATCCTATCGCTCCATATACCAAAATAAGTTTTACTCAATGCTGATAGGGTCTCGGCAATACCTTCTATAATTCCAATTCCTACTATACTCATTCCGATACTGCTTAAATACAAAGGAATCACAGGATATAATAATTCAGAAGCCACATCCGTAAAAAAACTAATCAACGACAGATACCATATATTCTTGGTAAGAAAAGATTTTTTCATGGACGACAAAAGTAGATAAATAAACCCATTTCATTTTAATCTATTCCTTACTTTTGTTCCAACAAACCAATTATGCTATCAGCGAAAAATTTATTTACAGTACAAGAACGGCAAAAAATCATTCAGAGCATCTGTGAGGCAGAAAAAAGGACAAGCGCAGAAATAAGAGTACATATAGACAATTTCTGCTGGATAAACCCTGTAAAAAAAGCACAAGGTATCTTTTTAAAACAACAAATGCACCATACACAACACCGTAATGGCGTATTATTTTACATATCTGTTTGGCATAGAAAATTAGCCATCATCGGCGATAAAGGTATTTACGAAAAAGTAAACAAACAATTTTGGGATGAATTAGTACACCACCTTATTTCATCACTGAAAGAAAATAAACACAAAGCAGAAACTCTTTGTGAATGTATATCAAAAGTAGGACAAGCACTCAGTACCTATTTTCCTGCCTCTAATGAAAATCCCAATGAACTGTCAGATGAAATCTCCTACTAAATATTTTTATCTTCTTCTATTCAACTATCAATTGCTTCAAAATATGAAATCTATATTTTTTCTATCCATACTTTTCTCCATGTTTTCATCACTGGCACAAATACCTGACAAAGCATATCCACGCAAATTATATAACAATTTTTCAAAAGAATTTCCTCATCTTTTATCGCCATCAGAAGCCAATGCCATTGAAGAAAAATTAGAAAAATTCAGTAGAGAAACCAGTAATCAAATAGCTGTCGTTGTAGCAGATGATTTTGCAGGATACACCGCCGCAGAATACGCTACTATGCTTGGTGAAAAATGGGGAGTGGGTAAAAAAGACAAAGATAATGGCATTGTAATACTCATCAAACCAACAGGTAAAAAAGGAGAAAGAGAATTATTTATCGCTGTAGGGCTGGGATTAGAAGGGGCTATCCCCGATTTAGCAACCAAAAAAATTCGTGAAAATATCATGCAGCCCTCATTCGCAAATGGAAAATTCTATGAGGGATTAGATAAGGGCTTGAACGCACTAACGCAACTGGCTAAAGGCGAAATCAGCGAAAAAGACCTGCCTAACCAAGACAATAATGGTCTGGCAATTCTAGTCGTCATCCTTATTATTATTGTATTATTAATAGTGTTTGGAAAAAACACTTCTGCTGTATATACTTCAGGAAGGAGAGGATATTGGGGAGGAGGAACTTTTTATGGAGGAAGCCATTC
>DAHXOV010000155.1 GCA_027364695.1 bacterium | reverse complement strand
CGAATGAATTATATGCTCATGTATTTTGGAATTTATATAAACTACCAGTCATTGGACTGAGGTATTTTAATGTTTTTGGACCCCGACAGAATCCAAATGGACACTATGCTGCTGCCATTCCTATCTTTATTCAAAGAATGTTGAAAAATGAAAAAATTTATATTCATGGAACAGGGGAACAGAAGAGGGATTTTACTTACATTGATAATGTAGTGAATGCTAATATTCTTGCATTAAAAAGTATCATCCATAATAATATTTCTGTGGTCGGTCAGGTATTTAATGTTGGTTGTGGAGAAAGTATCAGCATCAACGATGTTTTTAATCTACTAGCAAAAAAAATGAATTATACTCAATTGCCTGTTTACACCGAAGCCCGAAAAGGAGATATTTTTCAATCGCTTGCAGATATTTCAAAGGCACGAAAGGTATTTGGTTATGAACCGCTTGTTTTTTTTGAAGAGGGCATTGGTAAAACCATTCAGTATTATCAATCCACCATTCTGCAACATAAATAGATGGCTGCTGTATTTGCTGATTGGAGCCAGCGTAAAAAATAAAATGAAAAAAAATTTGACAAAATAAAATCTATTATATAAATTTGCACCCCCTAAAAATTAAAATTAATTATCGTGGATACACTGAGTTACAAAACCAAATATTTGAACAAGTCCACTGCCCAAAAAGAATGGGTAGTTATAGACGCTGCTAATCAAGTAGTAGGAAGATTATCTTCAAAAGTTGCCTACTTATTAAGAGGGAAACACTTGCCCACTTTTACGCCCCATGTAGATACGGGTTGTAATGTCATCATCATCAATGCTGATAAAATACGCTTTACAGGCAAGAAATTTATCAATAAACAATATATTCGCTATACGGGTTACCCAGGAGGACAAAGATTTTCTACTCCTGAATATTGGATGAAAAAAAGGCCAACAGAAATACTTAAGTTAGCCATTCACGGCATGTTACCCAAAAACCGACTGGGTAGAAAATTAAATACCAATATATACATATATGCCGGTACAGCACACCCGCATCAAGCACAAAATCCCAAACAAATAGATATTAATACCATTAAAGCATAATTATGGAAATTATCAACTCAACAGGAAAAAGAAAAACATCTATAGCCCGTATTTACCTCAAAAAAGGCACAGGAAAAATTATCATCAACAACAATAAAGACTACAAAGAATACTTTCCTACGCCTACACTTCAATACTATGTTACCCAGCCATTCAAAGTTACTGATTTTGACTTTTCTAAATACGATATTTACGCCAATATACAAGGCGGAGGTGTTACAGGCCAATCACAGGCATTAAGATTGGCTATCTCCAAAGCGCTCTTATCCATCCATCCTGAACTCAAACCAGCATTGCGTAAAGATGGATTACTCACACGCGACGCTCGTATAGTAGAACGCAAAAAATATGGGCGCAAAAAAGCTCGTAAAAGATTTCAATTTACTAAACGTTAATATACAATTAATAAACCCAAAAAACAAAACTACTCTATGTCTCCAATTACTTTTGAACAACTACTTGAAGCAGGTGTACATTTTGGACACTTAAAAAGAAGATGGAATCCCGCTTTTGCTCCCTATATTTATGGAGAAAAAAATGGTGTTCATATCATAGACCTTAATAAAACATTGGCTAAATCAGAAGAGGCATGCAATGTACTTAAAAACATGGCAAAACAAAATAAAAAGATTCTTTTCGTAGCGACCAAAAAACAAGCCAAAGAAATTATTGAATCAAAGGTTAAGCCACTCGGAATGCCTTATGTAGTAGAAAGATGGCCAGGCGGATTGCTGACTAACTTTGCCACCATTCGTAGAAGTATCAAAAGAATGTACCAAATTGAAAAAATGGAGACAGACGGTACATTTGAAAAAATATCAAAAAAAGAAAGATTGCTGCTCACTCGTGAAAAAATAAAACTTCAAAAACAATTTGGCTCTATTGCTGATATGAACCGTTTACCAGCTGCATTATTTGTCATTGATATTATCAATGAACATACAGCAGTGAGAGAAGCCAAACGCCTCAATATACCTACTTTTGCTATAGCAGATACCAACTCTAATCCCAACGAAGTGAATTACCCCATACCTGCTAATGATGATGCCACTACTTCTATTGATATTATTCTTTCTGCGGTTTGTTCTGCCATAACAGAAGGAATAGATGAAAGAGGTCGTGAAAATATTGAAAAACACGAAACCCCCGAAGAAGAAACATTTAAATCAAAATACGAAATGGTTGAATCAGATGAGGAAAAAGAAGTAGCCAGAAAACCCAGAACCAGGAAAAGAACCATAAGAAAACAATAAATAAACAAAAACAATATGGCAGTTACTGTTGCAGACATCAACAAGTTAAGACAACAAACAGGAGCAGGAATGATGGATTGTAAAAAAGCACTGGAAGAAAGCGGTGGAGACTTTGAAAAAGCCATTGACTACCTCCGGAAAAAAGGTGCTAAAATAGCTGCTAACAGGCAAGACAGAGATGCAAAAGAAGGTTTTGTCCTCACGAAAGTAAAAGCCCATCAAAAAGCAATTTTACTCTCCATTAACTGCGAAACCGACTTCGTAGCCAAAAATCAAGACTTTCAATCCTTTGCAGAAGAAGTGGCAACCATCACCGTAGAAAGATTCCCTGAAAATGTGGAGATGCTTAAAAAATTACCCTTTAATTCCGATATTTCTATCAGCGATAAACTAATGGAACAAATAGCAAAGATTGGTGAAAAAATTGAAATTGGTTATTATGCTCCTATAGAAGCACCTTACGTTACATCATACATCCATCCAGGGAACAGATTGGCAGTAATTGTTGGATTTTCAAAAACCATAGATGCCAGTGTATCTAAAAACATTGCTATGCAAATAGCTGCTATGGCACCTGTGTCTATTGATAGATCTGATGTGCCCGCAGACATTCTGGAAAGAGAACTTGACATAGCAAGAGAACAAGTAAGACAAGAAGGGAAGCCCGAAAACATGGTAGAAAAAATAGCTCAAGGAAAACTCAATAAATTCTTCAAAGAATCCACTTTACTCAATCAAGAATTTATAAAAGATAATAAACTCACAGTAGGACAGTACTTAGCTTCTATTGATAAAGATGCCCATGTGTTGACCTTCAAAAGATATTCACTATCTTAAAAATTAAACTAAAATCAAGAAAAATGCCAATAACAAAAGAAAAAAAACAAGAAATTATTAAGAAAATTGCAGGCAGCGAAAAAAATACCGGTGACACTTCTGCACAAATAGCACTTATTACAGAAAGAATTAATTTATTATCTACCCACATAGAAAAAAATAAAAAAGATTTCGTTACCCAACGTTCCTTAATAAAACTTGTCAATCAAAGAAGAAAATTATTAAACTATTTAAAAAATAAAAACCTTAATCAATACAGAGAACTCATTAAACATCTTGATATCAGGAAATAATTTTTTTGATAATAAAATAAAAAAGGAGGGGGCATTACATTTTTGTTTTTATCTTCCAAAAACAAAAATGTATGCCCCTTTTCACTAAATTGAACCGATAAAACTAAAAACATGCTCAAATCTATCACACACAGCTTCGATATAGGAGATGGAAAAATAATTACATTAGAAACAGGCAAATTAGCCCGACAGGCAGACGGCTCTGTTGTTTTGAAATTTAATAATACCATGCTTTTGGCTACAACAGTAAGTGCAAAAGAGGCAAAAGAAAGTGTTGACTTCATGCCTTTAACTGTAGATTACCAAGAAAAATTTGCTGCATCAGGTAGAATACCAGGCTCTTTTTTCAAAAGAGAAGGCCGACTTTCTGATTATGAAGTACTCATTAGCCGCCTTGTGGACCGGGCACTTCGCCCGCTCTTTCCAGAAGATTATCACGCAGATAC
>DAHXOV010000138.1 GCA_027364695.1 bacterium | reverse complement strand
GAATATTTACACAATTTAAAACATTTCAGTGAACCTTTAGATGGACATAGTGGAACATTTTGGTTTCACTTTAAAGCATTTGCAGAAATCTACGGCTCTGGATTTTTAGTTCCTGTATTTTATTTATTCGGAATTTACTTATTAATAAAAAAATCAAAGCTGTCAATATATAAATCTACCATCTTATCATCCATTTTACTGACCTACTTATTCTACTCTCTAGCCGCCACTAAAATGATTGCATTTTGTTTAATAGTATCTCCATTCTTTTTTCTAGGACTGGGCACACTCATCGATTCATCAATAAACTTTATAAAATATAGGATTAAATCCAATTTATTTTCAAACTCTTTAAGCATCATTATTTTGATCGTTGTTTGTGCTTTTCTAATTAATCTTTCCAAAATTCAAAATTATCACACTAACTGGAAACCCAATGATAATGGCAATAGAAAAGCTGACATTAATGAAATGGCTTTCATTGATAAATTATCAAGAAATTTAGGAAATAATGACTATGTTGTATTTAATGCTAACTTAAAATTAAATGGTCATATACCGATTATGTTTTATACGAACTATATTGCATATAATGTAATTCCAACACTGGTAGAATTAAACAAAATAAAATCAAAGAAATATAAAATAGCTATTGTAGACAATGACAGCTTACCTCATTATGTTTTATATGACAAAGACATAATTAAAATAAAGCCTTAATACTTAATCAAACACATTGACACACATTTGACATTTATAAATCTTAAAACAACTTGACGACAGAAAGAAAGCTAGCCACGAACAGCGGTTTTGCATCATGCGGGTGACGTGCAAAATAAAGTTTGATACTCCCATTAAACTAATAAAAAAAATGAAGTATTGTAATCCAAAAGCATAGGGTTTCACCACCTTTTTGGAAATAAAAATTTAAATTTTCTCGCCCCAAAAAATCATCCGGTCAGACCATTTCTCTTCATAAAGATGCAAGCTATAATTTCCCCATATTTCTTTCACCCTTATACCATTCTTTTCTAAACTATTTACAAAAAAATCTTTTGGTAATAACTTGACCCTTTCTATATAATTCAACTTTTTCTTCCCATCTTTAATGTGAATATGCTTTAACACTATCTCATTCACAAGTTCTCTTTTTATTTCAAAAAAAATACCCTTTACTTTCTTTGTTTCATGTGGAACAATTTTATTTCTTAATCTAACAGGGTTAAAAAAATCTATTACCAAACTTCCTCCTTTTTTCAAAGCACTCCCCATCACATGGATCGCTTTTTCTTCCTCATAATTATAATGAAAATAGCCTATACTCGTAAATAAATTCAATACCATATCAAAGTAATTCACATAAAACTCTCTCCTCATATCATGCACAAAAAAAGAAGCATTATGCAATGAAAAGTTTTTATTAGCTTCTTCTATATTATGTTCACATACATCCGTTCCAATCACCTTATATCCGTATTTAGACAAAAAATAAGCATGCCTACCCCGCCCACAAGCATTGTCCCACAGCTTAGCTCCTATAGATAGACCTAACTTCTTAATCAAGTTAGAAATAAAAATATCTGCTTCTTTTTCGTCCCTATTTTTATACAACAAATGATAATATTCTGTATTAAACCATTGCTTATACCATTCTTCTTGATCTATTTGTTTCATGTGAAACATTTTATTTTTTAATGAATTGGTAAATGGCTGGAAATAAATCGTTTGATAATGGTAAATCAGGATTTTGATAGGTCTCCATATTCTTCTTTCTTTCTTTTGATGCATCTACTAAAACATGATTCATTTTAGGAATGATTTTCAATATCGCATCTTTTTTATACTGCTTTAATCGCTCAGCGTCTTTTACAAATACCTGTATATCATGCTCGCCCTGTATTATCAAAGCAGGGATTTTTAACTTTGAAAGTTCTACCGATGGGTCAATACTTAACCATGATATCATGTAGTTTTGAATGGATTCCCTAAAAAAAACAGAAAGTAGTGGAGGAATGTTTTCTATTCTTTTACCCGCAGCCAATGTATCTATAAGAGGAAAGATTACTTTTTTTGCATTCTCATGAAGATAAGACAATTGACGTTTAATAATTGTATCTGCTCTATATCCTGCTCCTGCTAAAATTAAAATTTTGGCAACATTCTTATTTTTTTGACTAGCTAAGCTTACTATTAATCCTCCTTCACTATGTCCTATTAAGATAAACTTTTTGTATTCGTACGGCGGTTTAGAAAAATAATCCAGCCACATCAGCAAGTCATCCACATAAGTATAGATATTTACACTATCTTCATTTTCTAATGCATCTTTACTTTTTCCTATACCTCTTTTATCGTACCTAAAAGAAGAAATACCATACTTAGTTAAGCTATCTGCCAGTTTTTTTATGCTGTTATTCTCTCCTCCAAAATCATTATTACCATTTCTATCTGTGGGACCAGAACCAGAATGAAAGATACACAGATACTTGCTCTTTCCTTGTACATAGCTCCCATATAAACTATCTGGCTGAGCAAACAGGCTGATTTCTTTCTCTACAACTTGAGAAAAAGTATGGCAATAAAATAGCACGAAAATTAAAAAGCAACTAAATTTTTTGTAAAACATAAATTAAACTTGAATACTGATTATTTTTATAGGCTTTAAAATTAGAAATACTCCCCACAAAAAGTCCTTTAATAAAAGCACATTTATTTTTCTTATATTTTTCTGAAAGGATAGATACATAAAAAGAGTCAAAATACATGGGATATATTTGTTTCAATTCAAATTTAGCGCGTGTAAGATTCAGCACATCTTTCGTTGTAAAATGAAACAAATGCCTTGGGACATCATATCCTGCCCAATACGTTCCATAATAAGCTGCATCATAAGACAATCTATTCGGTAATGCTAACAACAAATATCCCTTGTCTTTCAATATCCCATAAGCTCTGTCTACAAATTCTTCCGGATGATGCAAATGTTCTAAGACATGCCATAAGCTCATCATCTCTACCTGCGTGCCATCTCTTACATAATCCTTTTCACTTTCTTTTACTGTCAAAGACTTTTTTACTGCCAATTCCCTCGCCCATGCATTAGGCTCTACACCTAAAACATCAAAACCATTTTTCTTACATTTTTCCAAAAAATACCCTGTACCACAACCATAGTCTAAAATTGTTCCACGAGGAACAAATTTCTTAACCAAAGCTATCTTTTGAATAAGGGTATATTCTCTCACTATGTGATATATTCGGTCAAATAAGCTTTTTTTCTTATCAGAATGTGAAATGTATTCTGCTGAATCATAATACTTTTGTATTTCCTGAATAGCCGGTTTAGGATAGGTTTGCCATAAACCACAGTCCTTACAAGATACGATACTAAATAACTCTCCTGAAGTTGTGTAATCTATACAGGACATCTGATCTTTATATTCTTCTGACTTACAAATAGGGCAAATAAAGCACATGCTTAAAAATTTAATGAATGGTGTGCATCAAAAGAATATTAATGTCTGCAGGTGAAATCCCCGCTATTTTAGACGCCTCTTCTATTGTATCAGGCCTCATTTTCTTTAACTTTTCTCTGCTTTCATTACTTAATGAACTAATTTTATCGTAGTCAAAATCTGTACGAATCTTAAAATTTTTCCATCTGTTTAATTTTTCTACCTGCTCCTTTTCCCTCTCAATATAATCCTCGTATTTAATCAAAATTTCTGCCTGAAAAATAGACCCCTTATCTTTCTCAGATAAAAACTCGCTCAACAGATTGTCTTCTTTCATCATCTCAAATATATTTGTATTCGGTCTTGATAAAATATTAGCATAGCGCATTTTTTGCTGAATGGGATGAGAAGCTATTTTCTCTAAATAATCATTGATCACTTCGGGTACAATAGAATGGTTCTTCAAAAAAGCAATTATCTCTCCCGTCTCGCATATCTTCTTTTGCACTTTTTCATATCGTTCTTTAGAAGCGAAACCTATTTTATAAGATAAGGGTGTTAATCTTACATCTGCATTATCTTGTCTTAATAACAGTCTATATTCCGCTCGCGAAGTAAACATCCTATAGGGCTCGTCTGTGCCTTTATATACCAAATCATCTATCAACACTCCAATATATGCCTCATGACGTTTAAGTAGGAATGATTTTTGATCATTGACTTTCAGATGCGCATTGATCCCAGCTATAATGCCTTGTGCCGCTGCTTCTTCATAGCCCGTTGTTCCATTGATTTGTCCTGCAAAATATAAATTCTTTATAATCTTTGTTTCTAATGTGGGATATAATTGTGTAGGTGGAAAATAATCATATTCTATAGCATAACC
>DAHXOV010000137.1 GCA_027364695.1 bacterium | reverse complement strand
TCCTTTGTTTTCTTTTGGGCCAAAGACATCGGGGCACTCGTCTTGAGGGTCTATTAAGCCATCATTGTCTTTGTCAGGGCAGCCATTGTATTCTTTTTTGCCTGCTAATTCAGGACAATCATCGGATTTATCGGGAATACTATCCTTGTCTTTGTCAGGGCAGCCATTAAATATTGCAAGTCCTGCTTGTTCGGGGCAATCGTCTTTTTTATCTATGATTTTATCGCCATCAGTATCTGGGCATCCTTTAAATTCGGCGAGTCCTGGTGTATCAGGGCAATCATCTTCTGCATCTGTAATTCCATCCTTGTCTTTGTCAGGACAACCTTGTAGTGTTTTTATTCCTGCGATGTTAGGACATTTATCATCTTTATCAGGGATAGAGTCGTGGTCAGAGTCAGGGCAGCCCAAGTAAATGGCTAGTCCATAATTATCAGGACATACATCTTTTTTGTCGGGTATTCCATCTTTGTCTCTGTCTTTTGGCTTAGCACCAAATGCCCAATTACAGCCAGTTCTAATATTGATGTTTCTCATAGATGGATATAAGATACGATAGGAGTCGGTTTTATTTTTATCTTTTACGGTAAAACGAATGTCTGCATAGTTTATAAATCCAAGTACATTATCGCTCATTACATACCATTGCATAAATCCAAGATTCAGAGCGAAACCAAGTCCTATATTAGAATAATATCTATTGTATATCTGATAAGCAACCGAGGCATTAAACCACCTGTTGGGTCTGAATACATAACCTAAAGAGATAGCAAGGCGGGGTTTTTTATCATAAAAATTAGTTTGAATAATGCCGGATAAACTATGTTGAGAGTTGATGGTATAAATGCTTTGTATATTGAGTTTGCTTGGCATCCATACGGTGTAGGGTTTTTGTGTTTCGGTAAATTTGTATTTTTTAGCCAAAGAGTCTCGTAGGTCTCCTAGTGCTTTTTCTATATCAATAGTATCTGAGATAATTTTTTTTACATCAATTCCAGGAAAGTAAAATTGACCATTAAAAGAATAATTGTATGGATTGGTTTTGTATCTTATAAATCCAATATCTATTAGGGCGGCATTGATACTCCATTTATCATCAACGATATAGTTGGCGCCCAGGTCCATTCCCAATCCTGTGTTTTTAAATATGTCTCCATATTTTACTTTGTTATTTGTTGAATCATAAACAGAAGCCATATTGACGGCAATGCCTGCTTGTGCAATGTATTCAAATGCGGTATCACCTGTAAGAAAAGTTGTTTTATTTTTTTTAGTTTGAAAATTAGCAATACCGTTATACATTTTCAGTGTTCCTCCTACTGTAAGTTTATTTTCTTTCATTTCTCTTGCGAAACTCATGCCTGTTTCTACATAAGAATTATAATTGACTTTGATGCCCATATCAAAATTATATCCCACATTAGCACCTCCATTGCCCTCTATGAGTAGTTTAACAGCGTCTTTTGTATAACGCATCCAGAAGTAGTTTTTCAGTGTGGAGTAAAAATGAAAATAGTTGATGTCTTTTATTCTAAGTCCAAAAGATAATAAGCCAACTTCCAGGTTGTAATAGGTGTAATTATATTTTTTTGCCATAGACACAACAGATGTATTGACTTGTACAGAGTCGCCTTTACGTGTAAAAAAATCAGTCAATGCAGGACCAGATGTACCCTTATTGACATATAAATAATTAGCAACAGGCGTAGGCGCAATGGCAAAAGGAACAAAAGTAGTGCCCCAATAAAACCTGTATTGTGGCATTAAAGCAGGATTCCATTGATAGGTCTGTGGTATTTGTTTTAAATTGTAGTGTATCATCTGAAATTGTGCTTGAACAATATAAAAAGCACATATCCATATAAGAGATAAATAAACCTTCTTCATATTCATTTTTTTTGAACTTATTTTACATAGGGTTGAACATCTACACCCATTCTTACTTTTAGTTTCTGAAAATTATATATTTTTACATTAGTTGGATAATCAGATGTGTTAGCAGAAGCTTTGATTAAAATTTTTTTTGAGCTTTTTACTGAAGCCATTGCAGAATTGGGGATTATATAGTCTTTTTTGTATATCTTTGGAGAAGATGTATTGCCATTAGCATCTACTGGTGCGCCTGGAATAACGACTGTATTGGCAGGAATGAAAACATATTGTGGTGTATAAAGAGAATCTGTGAAAATAATTTCTATGCTCATGTCTGTAGGAAAGGTATTTTCAAAATAGGTTCTTAATAAAACTTTTTTTGTTTCAGCAGGCAGCTTAGACAGATCAATACCTATTGTATCTAGAAATACCAGGTTCTTCATATTTCCCCACAATGGCAATATCACATCCAAATCCACTCTTATCTTAGAAGTATCTGTGAAAAAATTTCTTATATAACCACTGGCGCCTGGATTGATGTTGCCATTTACTTCATAAATGACATTTTTTGGACGGGAATTTAAAAATGGTACAACTTGTGGCTCTACTGTTTTATTTAAAGAGAGAGTGGTAGTTGTTGGTATATTAAAATTGGTGGCTGAGTTAACAATAATATTCTGTATGACAGGGCTACCTGATAGAGAATTGGGGTTTAAGTTATTTCCAAAGGCATCAGGGGTGTATGCATCTAATTTTGTAAAATTAAGTTGTGCTGATGCGCCTACCTCGTTGTAAAATTTGATATCAAATTTTGGGTCCACCAAGGAAAATATCGTATTGGTATAAGTAGGGTCTGAACTTGTAAACAAAGAGATAGGTACGGTATCTTTGTATGGTGCAAAGTTTGGATGTGTATAATTACTTCCTAAAAAGCCGATGAACTTACTAAAACCAATATTGGTCATGCCCGCTGAAATTCCAATTTGCTCAATACCTGTAGCCGTTCCAGTTTTCTGATAACTCACGATATAAGATAAATTTAATCTACTCCTAGCTATTCCATCATTCAGTT
The DNA here is from genome assembly GCA_027364695.1 of bacterium. Taxonomy (GTDB): domain Bacteria; phylum Bacteroidota; class Bacteroidia; order B-17B0; family Aurantibacillaceae; genus BPGX01. The sequence goes on along the minus strand of DAHXOV010000137.1, from coordinate 151 downwards.
TTAATAAATGATTGCCTAAATCATAACTCACTATCGTATTAGTTCCTGCGGGTACAATCATGGTCTTTGTAAAATTAGTATTGCTGGACAGATCTATAATACTATTAGAAGTAATAGTAAAAGATACATTAGCAGGCATTGTATTATTGAT
>DAHXOV010000282.1 GCA_027364695.1 bacterium | reverse complement strand
CTCTTGGACAGATAGTATTTCGGGGTAATGGGGAGCGTTTTCAATATTACCAAAGAGAGATGGGGCTTGATGTTGTTCAGTAAATTTGGAGAGTTTTTCTGTAAGTGTAATGCCATCTTTTGCAGGTGTAAAAAACATGGATCTGTGAATACCAGGAAGCGTATCAAAAGATCCTGCCATAGCAAGGCTTTCAATGTTTTTTTTGTTGAATACTTTAGAGGATAGTTTTTCTGCTAATTCAAAAATATTCTGAATCTTTCCTTTATCTTTTCTGCTTTTGATCCACTCTGCGGCAAAATCGCTGCCTACATTTTTAATGTAAGATAATCCAAAGCGGATACTATTATCTTTTGTAACATTAAACTTTTCAACACTTTCGTTGATGTCAGGCGGGAGTATTTTAATGCCCATTCTGTTGCATTCAGAAAGCACATGAGCAATGGATTCTATGTCCTGTTTAGTATTCAATGCGGCACACATAAACTCAGTCGGGAAATGGGCTTTGAGATAGGCTGTTTGATAAGCCAGTATAGCATAGCATACGGAGTGAGACTTGTTGAATGCATAGCTAGCAAAATTCTTCCAATCTTCCCATATTTTTTTGACAATGCTAATATCCAAACTGTTTTTTTTGCAACCTTCAAGGAATTGCTGTTCCATTTTTTGCAGAACATCTATTTTCTTTTTTCCCATTGCCTTGCGGAGTTCATCTGCTTGTCCTTTTGAAAAGTCAGCTAGCTTCTGGCTAAGTAACATGACTTGTTCTTGATATACAGTAATCCCGTATGTTTCTTTTAGTATTTCTTCCATTTCTGGAAAAGAATAAGATATTTTTTCCAAACCATGTTTTCTTTTGATGAAACTATCTATGTATTTCATTGGACCTGGGCGGTACAATGCATTCATAGCTATAAGGTCGCTGATACTATCGGGCTTTAATTGTTGCAGATACTTTTTCATTCCAGGGCTTTCAAATTGGAATATTTCATCGGTATGACCATTTTTAAATATTTCAAAAGTTTTTTCGTCATTGAATGGAAGATTATCTATATCTATTTCTATCCCTTTGTTGTCTTTTGCATACTGAATAGCTTCTGTGATGATAGCGAGCGTGGTAAGACCTAAAAAATCCATTTTTAATAAGCCCGCTTTTTCAGCTACATTGATGTCAAATTGTGTAATAATCTGCTCAGTACGATTATCTTTTGCGAGTGGCGATATTTTACTTAACTCTTTTGGTGCGATGATAATTCCACAGGCATGTTTCCCAGTGTGCCTGTAGCATCCTTCTATTTTGGCTGCTTGTTGGAGTATTTCTTTTGCTTTTGGGTGTGAGTTGATAAGGTTCTCATATTCTCTTTTGAATTGTGATTTTAGCTCACTAATATTTTGATTTTCTGCAAGGTATTTTTCAAAATTAATTTTGTCAGGATGAGCCAGTTCTTCTATAGATATTTGCATATCTACAAGTGGGGTCAATGCTTTTGCTATAACATTTGCTTCCTGCGGGCTTAATCCTAATGTTCGTGCTGTATCTCTGATGGCTGACTTTCCTCCCAATGAAGAAAATGTAATAATGTTGGCAACTCGTTCTTTACCGTATTTTTGTATAATATATTCTATTACTTCATCTCTTCTGTTATCTGCTATGTCTATGTCTATATCAGGCATAGATATTCTTTCGGGATTTAAGAAACGTTCAAAAAGTAAATTATATTTGATAGGATCAACATTGGTAATATCCAAACAGTATGCGATAATAGAACCAGCAGCACTGCCACGCCCTGGTCCTATTCTAATTCCTTTTTTTCGGGCTTCGTTTAAAATATCGCTTATGATTAAGAAATAACCAGGGAAGCCCATTTGAGCGATGGTGCTTAATTCAAAATCAATGATGGATTTAATTTCATCTGTGATGACCTTGTATTTTTTGTGAGCACCTTGATACGCCAGATATTTAAGGTATTCGTTTTCTAATTCTTTTTCTGAATCGTTGGGATATTGACAAGTAAATTCTTTAGGGATATTAAATTTTGGCAATGCTACTTCTTTTTCTACACGGTAGGTTTCTATACTTTCGGCTAATTCAGCGGCATTGAGAATAGATTGCGGATAAAATGAAAAAATTTCTTGTATTTGTTGTGGCGATTTGAAATAAAATTCATTATTAGGTAGCCCATATCTTTTCCCACTGCCTTTTCCTATCGGTTTTGTTTTCTCTTCTCCATTTCTGATACATACCAGTGTGTCAAATGCTTCTCCATCTTCAGGATAAATGTAAAAATTATTTTGTGCAGCGACGGCTTTAATGTTATGTTTTTCAGCCATTTTTATTAAAAACTCATTAATATACTTTTCTTCCTCTAAAAAATGATTGTTTAATTCTAAATAAAAATTCTTTTGAAAATGTTCTTTATACCATAAAATTAAACTTTCCGCTTTCTGTTCTCCTTCGTTTAATAGTACCTGAGGTATTTCACCATAAAGCCAGCCGCTCAGTACAATGAGTCCTTCTTTGTTTTCTAATAGATTTTTTTTATCAATACGAGGCACATAATAGAATCCATCTATAAAAGACAAGGAAGATAAATAGCACAAGTTAGAATACCCTGTTTCATTTTTAGCAAGAATAGGAATTTGGTAGTTAGAGAATTTGCTATTTGTTTTTTTAATGTCTTCACACAAATAAAATTCGCATCCGATGATGGGCTTAATAAGCGGAATGGGTTCTTTGCGTCCCGATTCAAGAACAGCATTTTTATTTTTTATCTCTTTGTTGGTTTCTTTTACAGTATTGTAAAATTCTACAGCCCCGCTCATGTATCCTAAATCTGTTATGGCAAGGGCAGTTACTTTGTATTCTGCAACTTTTTTGACTAATGCTTTTATTTTTGAGGTACTGTTTCCTATAGAATAGACGGTATGGTTGTGCAGATAAGCAAAATGAATAGATTGAGAAGCAGTATAATTCTCATCCTGATTGTTGGTAGTATC